>CAYNPB010000288.1:0-2502 GCA_964399005.1 uncultured Sangeribacter sp. | reverse complement strand
CGACAAGCACATTCTGATAGCCCATATCTGCTGCGAAGTCGATATATTTTATCTGGTCGTCATAGTTGATCGATTTGTCTTGCCAGAGAATCCAGCTCCATGTCCCTTTTCCGGGCTTCACCTCAAAGTCTGCCTCATATAGAGGCTCCACAAGATTCCAAGGAATCGTGGTCTCCACAATAGGTTTGAGAGTCTTTCCTATGGTTATGGTGCGCCAGGGTGTCTTGCCCGGAAGTCCGATAGCAGGGGCGGCCGTGCCGTTGCCGTTGTTTTCCTCCGGCATCGGATATTCTATGGCCATGATGCCATCTTTGTAGTCGCCGAGACGGCTGCCGCAGAAATATCCGTCAACTCCGGTCTCAGTAAGGAGAGCCCAACCGTCGTCGCCTATGCGGAAGAGCGCCGGGAAGGTATATCCGTGTCCGAATGCCGATGCTTCGGAAAGGGGAGCATCCGCTTTATAATTCTCTTCATAAGAAGGTTTGGTGCGCTTCCATCCCACCATCGCATCGCTCTGTGGCGTAAGGAAAGTAGTGGTATATTCAGGGAAGCGGAATCCTGAAGCTTCTTTCTCAATAATCATGCTTCGGGTGGCGCCTTCTGCCGGTATCAGATATCGGAAAGCAAGGTCATTATTCCCCACTTGCCACTCTATTGCCATCTTCAGGTTTTTCCCTGCTGAATAATCCTCAGTCAGAGTATTGGCAACCCAGTCGATGTGGCTTTTCTTTATCTTTTCCTGATCGAAAGATTTCTCCACCTTTCCGGTCTTTTCCCCTACGAGTGTAAGTCCTTTTGAAAAGTCGCCTATATTGGATATAAATCCAAGTGGAGAATTGAGGAGAATCGGCTTTCCGTCATAACTTACTGAGTAAAGAGGCTCACCCTCAGCGGAAAGCGAAGTAGTAAGCACGAGCCGCCCGTCAGGACTCCCAACCGTAGCCGCCAGTCCCGAAGCCCATATGCTCCCAAACACTCCCAAAGCAATATGTCTAACTCTCATGATATTAGTTCTTTAGATTAAGTCTGAATAAACCTCAGCGTTCTCTCCTCCTCAGCGTTCTCTGCGTGACAATGAGGTTTTCCGCAAAGTTAATAAAAAAAAACGAGACTTGATTTGGGAAGTAGGGATTTTTTTAATAACTTTGTGTCTATCATAAACAATGTAAATCTGACATGGAATACAAAAGAATATTGCTGAAGCTCTCCGGCGAATCGCTCATGGGAGCGCAAGGCTACGGCATAGACCGTGATCGACTCGAAGCCTATGCCCGCCAGATCAAAGAAATCGCACAGGCCGGCGTTGAAGTGGGTATCGTAATCGGGGGAGGCAACATCTTCCGAGGTCTTTCCGGAGCTTCAAAAGGTTTCGACCGTGTGAAAGGAGATCAGATGGGAATGCTCGCTACGGTCATCAACTCTTTGGCCCTCTCCTCCGCTCTCGAATCAGTCGGCCAGCCGGCTCAGGTCTTCACCGCCATCAACATGTTTCCTATTGGCAAGCCCTACAGCAAATGGGAAGCTATCGACGCTATGAAGCAAGGGAAAGTGGCGATAATGAGTTGCGGCACAGGCCAACCATTCTTCACCACCGACACCGGCTCTGCTCTCCGTGCCATCGAGATCGAGGCTGACGTGATGCTCAAAGGAACCCGCGTAGATGGTGTCTACACAGCCGATCCGGAGAAGGATCCGAAAGCCACAAAATTTGACAAGATCACCTACGACGCTGTGATTTCTGCCGGACTCAAAGTGATGGATCTAACTGCCACAGCTCTTTGCAAAGAAAACAATATGCCCATCTACGTCTTCAACATGGACAAAGAAGGCAACCTCCTCAAAATGATGCAAGGCCAAAACATCGGCACACTCGTCTACTGACCAATGCATAATTCATAATGCATAATTCATAATTATCATAATCATGCGAGATCAGGAAAATCCTATAGTTATTAAATCGAAGGCTTTTGGATTTCGGATAGTGAAATTAAGGGCTTATCTTATTTCTGAGAAGCATGAATATGATATGTCCAAGCAGGTTTTGAGGAGTGGTACCAGTATTGGTGCCAATGTCAAGGAAGCCATAAGAGGCCAATCTAAAGCCGATTTCGGAGCCAAGATGTATATTGCTTTGAAAGAAGCCAGCGAGACAGAGCATTGGCTTGAGATGCTATATGACGGAGAGTTTATTGATAAGAAAGGCTTTGATTCAATCATCAAGGACTGTCAAGAACTGATAAAAATACTTACCGCTATAGTAAAGACCACTTTTAAAGACAAGTAATTATGCATTGATAAATTCTGCATTAGATATTAAGATAAAAATTAAATAATAATAATTAAATTCTGCATTAGGAGTATGCATTAGCAAGGAATTATGCATTATGCATTATGAATTATGCATTAAAAAAATAACTATGGAAGTAAAAGAATATCTTGACAATGCGCAGGAGTCGATGGAACTCGCTGCCGACTATCTGGAAGAGACCCTCGCCCGCATCC
>CAYNPB010000287.1:0-2520 GCA_964399005.1 uncultured Sangeribacter sp. | reverse complement strand
GTTGAGGATTTTGCGACAGGTGCCATCAACAAGAAGAAACTTGAACACGTCAAACGGTTCAACGACACATACCACAATGAAGCGATTGTTGCGAAGTTGGGATTTGTCAATAAGAGTTGGGCCGACCGTCTGATGCTGGGCTTCACGTATTCACACATGTATAAGGAGATTCAAACCGGAGTAAGGCAAGAAGTCGTTTATGGGCAAAAACATCGTCATGGCTTCTCTCTCATTCCATCACTTGAATATTCCAAACGCAATCTTGGGATAAAAGGTCTTGACGTGTCTTTCAATGCGAATTACAATCGGGACAACACTACAAATGTCGATACTGCATCTGTGAAATATAATTGGTTCGGTCAGACCGCGCCACTAAATGCTCCGGGTGAACAGTCTTATCAGAACTCCAAAGCCATAAACAACAACTGGTCGGCTGCCGCGACTGTAAATTACAGGCTTTCTGAAAATCATGTGTTCACAATAAATGATGTGTTCAACACATTCAACCGCACGAATGAGGATTTGCTGACAATTCCACATGGTAAAGACGAGTTCTCAAAGGTCACAAGCAAGAATATCGCCGGTGTTTCATATCGTTATATGCCTAATACAAAATTCAATCTTACAGCGTTCGGTAAACATTATCATCAATATGTTTCGGGGCCGATGGCTAATACATCTGCACAGGATGTGTTTGAATTGACCTCGCGCTCGATTGATTACTTTGGATATGGAGCTGCCGGAACTTGGTTCATCCCTCTGGGCTTCCAGTTGAAAGCATCATACGAGAAGGCATACCGTCTGCCTACCATTGAGGAGATGTTTGGAGATGAGGATCTTGAAGTAGGTGATATGTCTTTGAAACCTGAATCAAGTAATAATGTGAATATCAACCTGAGCTATAATGCCACTTTTGGTAACAATATTATTTACGCGGAAGCCGGATTGATATACCGTGATACACGCGATTATATACAGCGTAACATTATGGCTCTGAGCGGAGGCAAATCAGCAGCTACTTATGTCAATTATGGTAAAGTATCAACAAAGGGTATAAGTGTATCCGTGCGATATAATTTCTCCAGATGGTTAAGCCTTGGAGGAAATTTCACTCAGATGAATGTCCGCGACAATATGAAAACCGCGCAAGGCAGCACGGTCGCCAACCTTGCCTACAAGGAACGTATGCCGAATCTGCCCTATATGTTTGCCGACTCGGATGTCAATTTTTACTGGCATGGTTTAGGTCGTAAAGGAAATGTTCTGACTGTGACATACGACAACCAATATACACATAGTTTTTGCTACTATGTCGCTAATATAGGTTCAAACAAGAATGATTATATGATTCCCGACCAGTTCGCACATAACCTTACGGTTTCTTACGGAATACAAAAGGGACGGTATAATCTGTCGTTTGAATGTCGGAATTTTACCAACGCTAAACTCTACGACAATTTCAGCCTTCAGAAAGCCGGTCGCGCATTCTACGGTAAAATCAGGATCTATTTTGGCAATTAAATATAAATCAAAACAATATGTATCACAAAAAATCAAAGTATTGGGCTATCATGGCCTCAATGATTCCGGCGATGGCTCTTGTCGGATGTTCCGACAATGACGAGCCTAACGGACCCGGAAACGAAGGTGACGGAAAAGGCAAATTTGTTTTTGCCACAACTATCGAAGGCAGCAACGGCACTGCATACGACCTGATAACGGGTGAGTCCCTTGACGGAGGCGAGCTCACAACCGTTGACAACGGTCTGCTGAATCCCGGCGCGACTCAATGGGTGTTCCACAAGAACTATCTGTATGCGTTGACCTACAATCAAGGCAATGCTGGCACCACAAGAAGCTACATTCTCGGAAGCAACGGCGAGATGGAAGCCCGCAGTATCGAGTATCGTATCAGCCGCTTCTCCTCTTACGGGACTTACAACAACGACATCATAACAATGTCAACCGGAGAGGGACCTGCTTCATTGGCTGACAGCCACGGCTATAAGCCGATGACCCTTCTCATCACGTATCTTGATGTGGAAAATGAGACCTCACGGAGTAATGACACTTCTTCCGGTGCGTACTCAATGGAAAATTTCCTCGGAAATGGCGAGTATGTCACACTCGCCGGAGCTGAGCAAAGTGGCTCAAAACTCTATTGTGGAGCTGTGCCGATGGGACTTAGCCAATATGGTGTGGCATACGAAAACCGCAAGTGGGTGCGTCCTGGTTTTGAGCACCTCGTGCATGATGAGGCTGGTGGTACCGGCGCCGGATCATATAAGGTCGGAGAACTTGTCGGTACGCAGTACCCCGATGAATGTTGGGTAGCAATCTACGACAACGAGAGCATGACCAATCCAACGCTTGCCAAGACCAACAAAATAAGCACTCCTTGTGGTCGATATCGTTCGCAATATTATCAAACTGTATGGTCGGCAGATAATGGAGATATATACGTGTTCTCTTCAAGCTATGCCAAAACCATGACTGACCCCGGACAGAAAACGACACTTC
>CAYNPB010000286.1:0-2537 GCA_964399005.1 uncultured Sangeribacter sp. | reverse complement strand
CGGTTGCAAAATTACTCATAATCTGCAACCTGACAAAATTTTTCGGCTAAAAAATAATTTAAATTTTCTTTTTCAGTCGTCTACAACCTCCTTTCACAAGAAAAATCAAAGTTAATTAATGTTCATTTCCTATTTTCACTTGCAAAATTAACAAAAATTCCCCAATCCACCAAATCCCCTTTCATCTTTCACACAGAGTTTGCCTGTCGCCAAGTGAATTAAAAATATTCCATATCAAGATCCTCTTTGCAAATACAACTCTCTGCATTTGCAGAATAACATTGTGAAATCTTTTCATGAAATCTACGGCGAGCACTTCTCTCCTTTTCAAACATTTCCCTCGTCGATGCCTCATCTGCGTAGAAAGCCATGCAGTGTTTGATCGACATTGACTCCGCTACAGCCTCTACATCCTGATTTGCACCGATATATGTGAACACCCATCCCTCAGCTCTCATAGACTCAACGAGACTCTTGATGGCCTTGCCATTGTATTCGCGCGATGCATTCTCATATCCGTCAGTAATGATTGTCACAAGCACCAAATCCTCTTTTGCAACTTTCGAGCGCAGCTCATTGATAGATCTCCCCATGGCATCATACAGGGGAGTGCCTCCATTTGGACGATACTGTTGCTCCGAAAGGTCTGCTGCCTTCGAAGCAGCCTCGTCGTTATAAATGCGATTAAAATGACATGTGTCAAATGTGACGAGAGTCACAAAATGATCTTGTTCAGGATGTTCTTCTTGTGCCCCACGTATGGTCTGCAGCGTCTCATTCACTCCGTCAAGAGCCGGCTTATAAATCGACATCATCGAGCCACTCTCATCAAGGATGATCAGATTGTGCACCTTTACTTTCTTGTCTGCGTTGCAGGATGTTTTGTTTTCGGCGGGTTCAGCGTTAGCTTGATTGTCGATGGATTCTTCTTTCGGCAGTTTGGCGGTAGGTTCTGCTTTCGGTTGGTTGTCTGCGCTTCCCTCTACCGGTTTTACGCTCATCTTAAGATAATTGAAGATTTTCATAATTAGTGAATTTATAAAGGATTACTTTCTAATGTAAAATTAACACAAGTTAGTTAGTGTATATATAACACAAGATATATTTAAATTGTTTTGTTTTCTTTAAAAAATATCTTACCTCTTTATCGTCCATCTTGTTGTCGCAGCCGTAAAGGTGGAAGCGTATAGTAGTTGGTCCCGGTATCATAATAATGCATTTTGGTTACATTATTAAATACCGGGACCAGCCTAAAAGTAAACATCAAAAAATGAAATTCGCGCTACGCGCTACGCACCACGCGCTACGCACCACGCGCTACGCACTACGCGCCTGCATCACTCCAAAATCTCAAGCAGACTCTTGCAGTGATTGCCAAAATCCGTATCCCTATATTTCTCCGAAAGCTCACGGAGCACCTCTATCGCTTTCCCCTTTTCGTTAAGTTTCAGATAAGCTTGCACTAATTCCATACCAGCCTCTCGAGGGTCGGCTGAAGCAATGTAATAACCTTCCGGTAATTCTTTGATTGTTTCTCCGTATGCAAACTTACGTCCATCATCCTTCATGGTAGCATCATATTGCTGTTTGATTTCGGGCAACATAGATTTTA
The DNA here is from genome assembly GCA_964399005.1 of uncultured Sangeribacter sp. Classification (GTDB taxonomy): domain Bacteria; phylum Bacteroidota; class Bacteroidia; order Bacteroidales; family Muribaculaceae; genus Lepagella. The sequence continues at coordinate 925 of CAYNPB010000286.1, read as the reverse complement.
CCTCATCTTTTGGCAAAGATGCTATTTCCATGCCGCGAGATGGCAATGCATATGTTGAGCTGGCAAGGAGAGCGCTCTCACATAGTTTCGCGTCCATGCTGTGTACAGCCGGAATCAGCACAATGAGCAATATTGCAGCTGCCGATGCGATTGCTCCCACCCATAGCTTCCAATTGCTTGGTTTAGACTCCGGCTTTGCAATCTTATGCTCGGTAAATCCATCCGCAATGCATTTTGAGATCTCTTCTTGTTTTCTTTCGCTCATCCTGATTGGAGCCCGGGAGAACATCGGTTCTGCTCCCAATGGAATTAAATCATCTGACATTAAATGATTATAAACCGGAGTCTCTGACTTCGGCTCAAAAGATGCGGCATCTTCTTTCGTAGCCCCTTCGTATATGAGACTGAGGAAATCCTCATTGCTTATATTGCGCATTGCTGCCTCAAAATCGGCATTGTCCTGTTCAGCCTCTTTGATCAATCCTGCAATAATCAGATTGTCGAGACACTTTTCAAAATCCTTTTCTTTCATAATTATGCCTCCTTTATTCAAAAATGCCGAGTCTGTGCGCAGCTTTTCTAACTCTTGTCTTTATTTTCTCCAGGCAGCGGTTCTTCACCACATTAGCGCTCCTTGAATTGCTATAGTTCAAAGAGAAGGCTATATCTCTCATAGAGCAATCCTCATAATAATAAGATTTCAAAATCTGATTGCAAGGATTTGGAATATAGCTCAGCTCAGTGGCAAGCAAAGCTTTCAGGTCCGGGTCATTATAGATTGATTTCTCTGCATCGCGCTGCTTCCAATACTCCTGTTCAAATGCGTCACGATCGAATTTCTCATCATCTATGGAAGGGATATGCCGGATGCGGGTAGCGAACTTGTAAGCTTGTCGCCAACCTAATCTGAAGATGTAGGATTTCC
>CAYNPB010000285.1:0-2565 GCA_964399005.1 uncultured Sangeribacter sp. | reverse complement strand
TGCCATTCTGAAATTATACTGTAAGTAGTTGATTAATACAAAACAAACACCTCCAAATGCGCACACTTGGAAGAGACCGGCGCTTAGAAGCGGCGATTTATCGTGCAAAGTTAGGAAAAAAAACGCTGATTTGCAAATAATAATTTTGAATTTTGAATTTTGGGGCATCACGCAGAGTCCGCAGAGGGGCAAAGGGCGCAGAGGAGATCTTGCGAGGGTCAATGACGCACTCGGAGCGTGCTTGCTACTCAAAGGGCTTTCGGAATACACCCGAAGACAAACCCTTGCTTTGGAAGGGGCTTTTGAAATGAGAATTTTGAATTATGAATTTGTAATTTTGAATTTGGATCGAGCCGGAGGCTCTCACACCTGAACAAACTGATGCTTCGGAGGAGACTCTTATGATTTTCGGGGGAGACTATTATGATTAGGATGAGGCAAGAATTGGAATTTGGATCGAGCCGAAGGCTCTCACACCTGAACAAACTGATGCTTCGGAGGAGACTCTTATGATTTTCTGGGGAGACTCTTATGATTAGGGTGAGTGCATGAATTGGAATTTGGGATTTGGAATGGGGTTGGTTCAACTTTTATTAAAGTTTATTGTATTATTATTACATATGACCTTTAAAACATATACGCATTAAAACACAACAGATTCTTCAAACTATATTTTAACTGCTATGAAAAAGATTCTATTTAGCATACTTGCAGCTGCTACAGCCTCGGCATGCTTCGCCCAAGGGGAAGTGAGTCTTGACAGCTGCCGCCACATGGCCCTCCATAATAACAAGGCCATAAGAATAGCTGAAGAGAATATCAAAGGCGCAGGCTACTTACGCGATGCGGCAAAAGCCGCATATCTTCCGGGAATCGACTTTTCGGGAGGATATGCCTACAATCAGCGCCAGATATCCCTTCTTGGAGAAGACGCAAAACTTCCTACCATGAGCTTTGACCCGCAGACTATGGGATACCAATACAATCTTGTAAAGGGACCTGACGGGAAGCCCGTGATGAATCCTGCCAACGGCCAACCAATTCCAAGCGAAGTGGCAGTGATCCCCAAGGAAGCAATGGAATTTGACACGCACAACGTATTTTTTGGAGCTTTCACTCTGACACAGCCTGTATATTTAGGTGGTTCGATCCGCGCACTCAACCAGATTGCAAAGCACGGAGAGAGCATAGCGCGTTCGATCAAAGATCAGGCAGAGCAAGATGTGCTTCTGAGTGTGGACGAAGCCTACTGGCAGGTGGTATCGCTCGTAGAAAAGAGGAATCTTGCACAAAGTTTTGTGAATCTCGTAGATTCACTTCGACAAAGTGTGATCGACATGAAAAATGAAGGTGTGGCTACCCGCTCCGACGTATTGAATGTAGAAGTGAAATATAATGAGGCTTGCATCATGCTTACCAAGGTGGAAAATGGACTTTCGCTCTCCCGCATGGCGCTTGCTCAGGTATGCGGTCTTCCGGTAGACACACAGATGACACTGAGCGACGAGGCATCTGATGATCTTGGAGCCGACATGACCATGCCTGCCACAAATATGCAAGACGTGTATGCTCGCCGAGCTGACCTTGAAGTGCTTCGCAAAGGGATCGACCTGATGAAGAGCAAAGAAAATCTTTCGCTCTCTTCAATGCTTCCGAAGATTGCGGCCTTCGGCGCATATTCCTTCTCCAATCCTAATGTCAACGACGGATTTGAAAAGAAATTTGGCGGAGGTTTCTCCGTAGGAGCCATGCTGACAGTGCCCCTATGGCATTGGGGTGGCAACTACAATAAATATCGCGCAGCCAAATCGCAGACAGCAGCTCAAAAGCTTCTGCTTGAAGACATGGAAGAGAAAGTGAGCCTGCAGGTGAATCAAGCCCAATATAGCTACAACGAGGCTTTCAAGACCTACGATATGACCCAAAACAACATGAAGAGCGCCCAGGAGAACCTTCAGAATGCACAATATGCCTTCAAGGAGGGAGTGCTGACCACCGACGACGTGCTTGCTGCTCAGACAGCGTGGCTGAAAGCCAAATCGGAAGTGATCGACGCCCAGATAGGAATCCGGCTCTGTCATACATACCTGAGCAAAGTGACCGGAGCGCTGGGGCAGAATTGAGAATTGAGAATTGAGAATTGAGAATTGAGAATTACAATTATAGAAAATATAGCCTTATGGAACAGCATACTAATTACACAACACCGGCTCCCGATCCGACAGAGGTGAGCGCAAAAGAGAAATCATTAATATTCACCATCGTGGTAGTGCTACTGATCGTAGCAGCGATGGCTGTGGTAGGATTCATATTTATCAAACCGGCTCCGGACACCATCCAAGGAATGGGAGAAGCTACAGAAGTGAGAATCTCCGGCAAGCTTCCGGGTCGCGTGGCGAAACTCTACGTAGAGGAGGGACAGCGCGTGAAAGCGGGCGACACCCTGGTGCATATTCACTCCTCACTTGTTGAAGCCCGCTTAGCACAGGCTGAGGCAATGGAAGACGCATCAAAGGCCACCAACCGCAAGGTGGATGCCGGCACACGCAAGCAGATCATCAACTC
>CAYNPB010000284.1:0-2565 GCA_964399005.1 uncultured Sangeribacter sp. | reverse complement strand
TATTATAGGCCGAATTGGTGCTGTGGATATTGTCCTGAGTAAGGATCAGCGCAACCTTGACCGGGACACCGTTAACAGAAGCGGCAGGCGTAACCGAGAACTCTATGTTCACAGTCCCATTTTCCGAATCATCCTGAGTTATGGCTTCGATTCCGGTTCTGAAGAAGTTTCTTTTAGCTGTCTTAGATTTCAGGAGATCAACGATACCGGTGAAATCAAGTGAAGTATTTTCTTTTCTGTTAATATAAAAATCAGGATAAACAAGATGTTCAAAAAGGGAACCGCTTCTTAAGACAGATTCGTAATAACTTGAATTATCATCATTCATGAATAGAACTTGGTAACCTAAGTCGTACTTATAAGAACTGTTGAAATAGAAACAAACAGGGATTATATTTCCGTACTCTCCTGAAACGGGATACTTCGCGCGAAGGTATTCACGCATGCAATGATTGCGGACGCAATAACTTCCATGATACGCTTCCACCGATTCAAGAAGCACATTGGCGGGGTACAGATCAGAATCAGCAACCGCCTTAACGGAACCATTGAATTCGTATTCTCGTTCACGGTTGGAGTCAGGGCAGAAGGTGATTCTGTAATCAACATCTCCTTTTGTCTTGAGACTTTCGTATATATTCCATGAACAGTTGTATGAAATGGGAGATAAATATTCAGACGTATAGTTCATCACATCATCCTGAGTGTAATCCCCGCAATTGAACGTCACGTTTGAATCTAATTTCAGATTGTCCTTTCTTAGTGAAAATTGACGGTTGCTCAGGGTCGCTTCATCCAGTTTGATATCGATGGTTCCCTCCATTGCGATAGTCTCGCTAGTATAGAATGGTGAGGGCCTGCGAAATTCAACTGTGGTTTCAGGACCTGCGACGATGAGAATTCCAGCCGTAGAATTGAAATTGTAGTTTTTGTCTGAACCGCCGGTTATTAGGAGGTCATATACTCCGGCAACCGGATATTCTCCGCCTTTGCATGTCAATGACGGCATTTTCTCGATGTCTTCAGCTTTATCATCGTATGCTAGGCCTTCGCTTATGACAAGTTCCGGATATCTTAATTCCTGTCCTTCGAAGATCAGGATATCGCGTGACTTCAATGTCAAATTCTTTTTCTCAATTCTGAACCTCCTTCGGTACGTTTCTTTTTCAGAATCTGAAGAGGCAGGAATAACCACGATCTCGGCTGTGCCTGCTCCGGAAATTTTGGCGACAGATCCATCAATTCTGATTAAATCGGGTGTAGTTGTCATAAATGCTACATCGTCGCTTCCTACGTTATACTGAGAGAGGTCAAACTCGGGATCGCCATAGGTCATGTCGGCAATCTCCTTCATGTAAAGAAGATTTCCGGACAAATTGCTGAATTCCTGCCATACAGGATCGAGCCAGTAATGGACCATGGCATCGCCGATAACCTTCAGGTCAGCATTCTTCTCTGTCTGCTGATCGAATGTCGATGATGAAATTTCGGGCGGAGTGAGATTATATGAATACACACTCTTCAGCTCACCGCATCCCGAGAATGCGCTTTCACCAATAAACCGTACCTTTTCCGGAATCCGGATTTCTGTGAGCGCGGTCCCACTGAATGCCAGACTGCCGATAGAAGTGATGCTTTCAGGCAGGTAAATGTCGGTCAGAGAACTGCACCCGTTGAACACCGAGGCTTCAATAGTCGTGAGTTGTCTGGAAATAGAGATGTTTTCAAGCGAGCCGCAGTTCATGAATGCCTCTTCCCCGACAGTGCTGACTTTTGTGCCCCCACTGACTGTCCGCAGATTCAGGCATCCTTTGAATTCAGATTCAGCGATTGAGGTTATGTTGTCGCCTATTGTTACCAGATAAAGGGTAGTGCACCCTTCAAAAGGTTTTTTGTCGGATTTGTAGTTGAGCATACGTCCCCAGTAGACTTCTTTCAAAGGAGAGGTACGGAAACTCAGGTCAGCAAGCGTGAGATAGGTGCGTCCATCCTCGATATTCAGTGTTGAGAGCGAAGCACAGTTAGAGAAGGCATCCGATCCGATTGAGTTTACTGAAGCCGGAATATTGATATGTTGAAGAAGTTGACATCCGTTGAAAGCTCCATTTCCGATCTTTGAGATGTTGCTCCCGATGCGTAGAGTCTTCAGGGTCTTAAGATCGGCAAAGGCATCATCGGCAATCTCCTTTGCAGATTGAGGAAGCTTTATGCTTTCGAGAGATGTGTTGTAGAAGAACTGTGTTCCGACAATGTCGGTCTTCGTAATGAGGTCTTCGCGGTAGGTGGTTCCACCCTCGACGATATCGGCGCCTGAAATATCCAGTATTCGCAGTGCGGGCATTCTGTTTATTGTCATCACGTCAGTGCCGTTTATTTTACCGTTGATCGAAAGAATCTCAACCTTATCGATATTGTTCAGCCCGATTTCATTAAACAGCGTCCCCGGAGACTTCAGAGTAACATCCTTGGTGAGTCTGTCACCTGTCGTGCCACCAATTACCGTAAAGATAGGCTCAAGCCGAAAAACCAGTGCATGAGATATAGAGTAAAATGTTAAATTTGGGG
>CAYNPB010000283.1:0-2577 GCA_964399005.1 uncultured Sangeribacter sp. | reverse complement strand
CATATACGCCGATGGTGATTGTTTCTTTGGGAAAGCGGGGGAGCAGGTAATCGCCACCTTAGGGAGGACCCTCAGCAATGTGGGTCCTTTTTTGCATATACGCCGATGGTGATTGTTTCTTTGGGAAAGCGGGAGAGTAGGTAATCGCCGCCTTACGAGAGGACTCACAGAAATGTGTGTCCTCTTTTTTTTGCATATACGCCGATGGTGATTGTTTCTTTGGGAAAGCGGGAGAGCAGGTAATCGCCACCTTAGGGAGGACCCTCAGCAATGTGGGTCCTTTTTTTTGTATATACGCCGATGGTACTATAAAATTTGCCGTTCTCATGTTATTGAGAACGGCCGTAATTTTTATTTTGACTGCCTTATAGCTCTGCTTTAACTACTTTATCATTGGCAATTTTTATCTTAATCTGAGTGTCCTTAGGAAGGTTTTCAGGAATGTTAAAGCGGCTTGGAGTGAGCCAATAATGTTTTTCTGCATTGTCTGTCACTCGCCAGGCTACGGGATTTTGCTTTCGGTTGCCATATTTATCTGTCGTTTCAGAGGCAGCTTTATGATAAGTTTTTCTCACGGTGATTTCCGGCAATCCCTGAAAAATGAATTCATCGGCAAGAGGCTCCAATTTTTTGTAGATTGTGATGGGATCGGCTGCTTGTGTGCCTTTGGGAATTTTCCTTTCGGTCTTCCCATAATAGTATGGAAGATACCATTCTTTAATCTCATAAAGTTTCTTGACATACTTAAGCTCCCATTTAGCCTGGGGGAAAGCGCCTCCTTCAGCAAGAGCTATTGCGAGATTCATGTGCACCTTTCCTTTATAATCCTCTTGCCCCGGACACTTGAGAGCCTTATAAAGAAGGCCGACATGAAGTCGCAGCTCATCTTTGCCGGTTATCATGGATGCTAAACGACTCCATAGATAAAATTTCGTGGGAGTGGCAATTATTGCCTTCCGAAGCATCTCTATAGCATCCTCTTTATCTCCGGCTATTTCATATAGTTTTGCACATTGTGAGTATAGATTGGGGGAGGATGAATATCCTTTTAGAGCACGGTCTATAATTTGCATGAATTCATCCGAAGCCGGGATGCGAGCTAAATAAAGTTCATCTACGTAGCAAGTGATGAGTTTTTCTACAGTGGATGGCAGTTCCTTCCCGTCATAATCCTTACGGCGCCAGTCTCCGGGGCGAAGATTAGAAAATTGCCATAGATTCATGAATTTGGTAATGGAAAATCGGGTAGCGTCTGTGACTGTCTGGAATCCTTCCTTATTGTTCAATATATCTGCAGCCTGGGCTGCATCTTTGTAAAGTCGGATTGCTTCCGTCAGGATCATGGAATGTAGCTTATGGGGCTTTTCTACCTGAAGACTAAGGTATCTTGCGAGCATCTGTTTTCGCTCGCGAATGGCATGAGTGGGACTCTGATGGAGTGCATAGTAAATAATCCAGCCAAAAGGATAGTGGCTTTTTAAGGGCAAAGGTTGAAAGCCAAGATTGGATAGGACCTCAGAATATACCTTAACGGCTTCACCACCTTTTGCGCGATCGAATCCGTCAGATACAAATTTTACAAAATCATTGGCTTCCATGATGTAAAAACATTAGTTATTTCTATCGCATGTGCAAAGCTAATCATAAAAAATGACATTGCCAAGTATTTTTTTATTTTTCTTGCAACAATTATGATTAATTTATGTTAGAGATATAGACACTAATCAATATGCATTAATGAAAAGTACTCTATACACAGGCACGGGAGATAAAGGCTCTACTTCTTTAGTAGGAGGAGAGCGCATAAGCAAAACCTCTACTCGACTGGAAGCGTACGGTACGGTGGATGAATTTTCCTCGTTTCTGGGAGTAGTGCTTTCCAATCCAAAGTGCCCTTCCGACGTAAAAGATCAGTTTCTTGCTATTCAAAACCGTCTTTTTGATGCCGGATGCTATCTTGCCACGTCAGTGAAAGAAGGCGAGTCTCCTTTGTGTGGAGCCATTGATGAACATGTGGTGGGGAATGTTGAGAGGTGGATAGATGCGCTTGATGAAGCAACTCCTAAAATTCGAGCGTTTGTGCTTCCTGGAGGATCGGAATTGGCTGCTCATTGTCATGTAGCCAGGACGGTCTGCAGACGCGCTGAGAGGCGAATTCTCGCGCTTGCTTCCCAAGAGTTTGTGGATCCTATGTTGATACGATGGTTTAACCGCCTAAGTGATTACCTTTTCATCGCGGCCAGATATCTTAACAATAGGGAAGGCATCGAGGAGATAACTTGGACTCCGGCTAAATGAATTAGATTGCATTAAAGAAATTTTAAAATATAAAACTACGGCATATGTATTGGACACTTGAACTTGCGTCGAAACTTGAAGACGCACCTTGGCCCGCGACAAAAGACGAGCTCATTGACTATGCACAGCGCAGTGGCGCGCCGCTCGAAGTAATAGAGAATTTATTGGAAATTGAGGATGAAGGCGACACTTACGAATCCATCGAAGAAATCTGGCCCGATTACCCCTCCAAAGACGACTTCTTCTTCAACGAAGAGGAATATTAACTGTTAAAATATC
>CAYNPB010000282.1:0-2588 GCA_964399005.1 uncultured Sangeribacter sp. | reverse complement strand
AAACTCTCAACTTCAAGGTGATCGAGTTTAACAAAGACAGCAAGCGCATCATCCTCAGCCACAGCCGCATCGCTGAAGACGCTACCCGCGCCGCACAGCGTGCTGAGCGTCAGGCTAACCGCGCTGAACGCGCAGAGCGCAACGCTCGCCGCCAGGAAGAGGAACGCGTAGAGGCTCCAGCAATCGAGAAGACTACTCTCGGCGACCTCGGTGCTCTCCAGGCTCTCAAAGAGCAGCTCGCTAAAGCTGAAAAGAACTGATTCCTATCAGACTCAAATAAGCACTGTAAGGGAGATTCCTGAAAAGGAGTCTCCCTTAATTATTTACATTATAATCTACATTATTATTTACCGGCTAAGATGCTACGGGAAGTTATGAAATGGAGACAAAAGAGACGAATGTGAAATATTTTGCTACCGAACCTTATCCGAAATCTACCATCTTTTTTATAATTTTGCAGGAAAATACCAATACACCATATCATGAAAAGACAACTTAGCATTCTTACACTGGCAGCGTCAGCCCTAATGCTTTCGGCAGCCCCAATCAAAGCCCCCGCAGGAGGGAAACCAATAAGCAACCATCTCATTGGAATCTTCTTTGAAGACATCAGCTCTTCTGCCGACGGAGGACTTAGTGCAGAATTGATCCAGAACGGCTCTTTCGAATTCAGTCCGGTGGAACGCGACGGATGGGGACCCGGCACAGCTTGGAAAATGTCAAGACCGGGGCACTCGCTTGGCAACATCATAGTAAAACAGCAAAACCCAATACACCCCAACAACCCCAACTATATGCGACTGGAAGCAGAACGCACCAGGGAGTTTAAAGACTATAAGGGATGGAGAGGGTTCGGCCTTCAAAACGACGGCTTCGACGGGATATCCTTGAAAGAGGGAGAGAAATATGACTTTTCTGTCTTTCTGCGGAATGCCGGGAAATCGCCGATGAATGTGCGCGTTGCCCTTGTAGAGCCACAAGGGTGGGGAAAAGACCCTGAACTTCTTGCAGACGCAGTCATAGACGTGGTGTCTTCAGACTGGAAGAAATATGAATGCTCTCTGACCCCCTCCAAGACGACCACGAAAGGAGCATTGACTCTTCTGCTTCTCGACAATGGTGCACTGGACGTAGACATGGTGTCGCTGAAGCCTGCCGATACATATAATGGTCATGGACTGCGTAAGGATCTTGTGGAGTCATTAGCAGCCTTGAATCCAAAATTCATGCGTTTTCCGGGAGGATGCATAGTGCATGGCGGTGGCGACGGATTTTGGAACACATATCGCTGGAAAGAGACAGTAGGACCGAAAGAGACACGGAAGCAGCAGAAAAACTGCTGGGGCTATCATCAGTCGTTTGATCTTGGCTACCATGAATATTTCCAGCTTTGCGAAGACCTCGGCATGGAACCTCTTCCGATCCTCCCATCGGGCGTCAACTGCCAGGGCTCAAACGGCGGATGGGGTATGTGGCCAGACCAGGCTCAGGATGCGTGCGACATGGCAGACATGGATATGTGGACACAAGAAGCCCTCGACCTCATAGAGTGGGCCAATGGCGACGTCAACACAAAATGGGGAAAGATACGTGCAGAAGGGGGGCATCCGGAGCCTTTTAACCTGAAATATCTCGGCATCGGCAACGAAGAGAAGATTTCTCCCGAATTCAGCGAGAGATTCAAATATATGTATGACCGCATCACGAAAGCGCACCCTGAGATAATAATAGTGGGCACTGCCGGACCGGGCTCACATCCCGGCAATCCGGATTATGACAACGGTTGGGCGCTTGCTCGCGAACTCGACATCCCGATTCTTGATGAGCATTACTATGAGCCACGCGAATATTTCATGAAATCACGCCAATATGACAAGTATCCTCGCGACGGCAAGACAAAGGTATATCTTGGTGAATATGCAGCAAAAGACAAGAAACTCATAGATGCACTCGCCGAAGGACTCTACCTTATACATGTAGAACGCAACGGCGACGTAGTAGACATGACATCCTACGCTCCCCTCTTTGCCCGCAAGAATGCCACAAATTGGAATCCTGACCTCATTTATTTCGATAATGAAAGCGTATTCCCTTCATGCAGCTACTATATCCAGCAGATGTTTGGCAATTCAGCCGGCGACTATTATTATGGGGACTGCGTGGAGATTGAAAATCCTGACAAATCTGAAGGAGACGGTTTCCTTCAGGAGCAATCTGTGATACTCGACACTAAGGGACGCAAACTCTATGTAAAGGTCGGGAATGCCTCCGGCAACCGGAAGACCGCGAAAGTAGACATCTCCCGCTTCAAGCCCAAAGGCACAGCGAAGAAAACCGTAATCTCAGGGAATCCTGAAGACGAAAACACCTTCGAGGCGCAGCCAATCGCACCCCGGACAGAGACTCAGAAAGCCACCGGCAAATTCAATCTCGACATACCACCCTATTCCTTCACTATGCTCGAATACACGCTTTGACATAGGATAAGGATAAGAAAAGACCAAAAAGCTCCCCTTCAGAAGCCTGAAGGGAGCTTTTTTCACGGCTCTTTCATTTAAAAATACTATAAGAGTATGATTCCCTTACCC
>CAYNPB010000281.1:0-2687 GCA_964399005.1 uncultured Sangeribacter sp. | reverse complement strand
CGAAGTTCTCATCATCAAGAACAAGGCATAAACCCCATAAAGAGCAAGGCATAACCACCGCCCTCGTAAAATCAACAGCAAACCCTCTCCTCTTGGGAAAGCGTGAGCATATAAGAAAGCCGTCCGATTCTGAATCAGACGGCTTTCTTAATTCCTTTCCCCCTACCCAAAAGAAAAATCCGCCACCAAATTAAAAACTCACTCATAGAACCCATTGCCCTTGTCAACCTGCGCACCGGAAATAACTCATTCACCACTTTCAATCTGAAATCATTATCAACTTCACGTTTAGTTTTTAGTAAGTCTCCCAATAGCATACACAGGAATAATCGAGATAATCCGCTCCTCCTCTCCATCCATATAAGAGAGCACTCCGAAGTTCTCTAAAGACGTCCTTACAGCCCTCTTCAAATTCTTTTTAGTCATAAATAGCCGCAGACTCTTCATTTTACCACTGACCCCTGCCTTCACTTCGATTGGCAGTATCTCCATGTTACTCGGAATCACATAATCTACCTCCGAAGTAGCACCGTTAGCCAAGTTTTCCCAATAAAACAACTCATATCTGTGGCGGAAATTTGCAGCTTTAACTAATTCCCAACCTACCGACAATTCTGCCAAGTTACCCTTATTTACCAAATCCTCAGCAGTGCCTGTTAGGATTAACTCGCTTACCGGCTCCGAGCCACCAAAGTCGAGATCCAACACTCTCAGAAGCAATCCCGTGTCAATGTAGATATACTTTGTGAACTTTTCATTAACTTCCGCTCCCAAAGGCAACCCGTTAGCAGCTGTATGGCGCACAGCCTTTATCAATCCCGCTTCTACCAACAGACCCAAAGCTTTCTTTACGTCATCTCCACTATATCCTCCTGCGACACGACTAAATACAAACTTCTTACCCGTTTGGGCAATAACACTTTGCAAGGTATTCCGCAATAGCTCCGGATCTATCTTTGGAGTGTACTTTGCAAAATCATCATAGTAAGATTGCTGAATATCCGCCAACTCCTGCATACATTCTTGAAAATCACCGGTTTCAACCCAGGCCATCACACTGGCCGGCATTCCTCCCACCATCAGGAAAGTTCGATACACACTCACTAAATCATTGTGAAGCGATGCAAACAATGGTTGCTCAGGGGAAGCATTTTTAATAGCCTCACACCAAACACCCTTGCCGGATGCTCGCAAAAACTCTTCAAAAGAGAAAGGATACATAAAGATCGAGCTTACGCGACCAACCCCATATGAAGAGAGTCTCTTCAAAGCAAACTCCAACAAAGATCCTGCAGCCACCACATGCAAAGCCTGCATCTCCTCCTTAAAAAACCAAAGAGATCTCAAAGCCGCCTCACAATCCTGAATTTCATCAAGAAAGAGGAGGGTCTTCCCCGGAATTATCGGAGTGGAATAGAGAATGCTTAACTTATCACATATACTTTTCACACTTTGCTCCTGCTCAAACAAATTCCTGATATCTTTACGCGATTCGAAGTTGATCTCTATGTAATACTCAAAACTCTCTCCCAAATGCCTTATGGAGCTTGACTTACCAATCTGTCTTGCTCCTCTTACAAGTAAGGGTTTTCGATTCCGGCTATATTTCCACGCCGAGAGTTGGGCATCTATATTTCGCTGAATATATGTCATAATTATCTCAAAAAACAGGTTCCTTACCCAAATTCAATAAATTTCCCCAAATTTAGTAATAAAATATCATACTTCAACAAATTATCTATCAAATTCCAAAAAATAAAGAGGAATAATCACCCAATTTTCCAAAAAATATAGAGGAATAAATCCACCATATCCGAAAAAACAAAGAGGAATCAACCTTAAATTCAAATTTCATTATCCTTAACCTGCAAAAAGTTGGGAATTCAAAGAGAAATTTATATATTTGTAGGATAATTAATTTATCATTCCCATGGGCAACAAGAAGACAATCTACATCAATCCGCTGACCGATTTCGGCTTCAAGCTCCTGTTTGGCAGCGAAAAGAATAAGAAATATCTAATATCCTTCCTCAACGCCCTGTTTCAGGGGGAGGAGAAGATTGTGGATGTGACTTATGTAGATAAGGAGGGAATCCCCGACTATCCTGCTGACCGTGCCCTTATCTACGACATACACTGCACCACTTCCAACAACAGGAAACTGATTGTGGAGATGCAGAACCGATACCAAGCACACTTCGACGACCGTGCCATCTACTACATGGCCACTGATCTGGTGAAGCAGGCAGTCAGGGGTAAGGACTGGGACTATTCTTTGATTCCCGTATACGGCATCTTCATGATGAACTTCGACTGGAAGGACATGGATAAGGAGTACAAGGACTTCCTGGAAAACTCACTCATAGAACCCATTGCCCTTGTCAACCTGCGCACCGGAAATTTGTTCTCTAATAAGATGAGGATGTTCTTCCTCAAACTCCCTCTCATGAACAAGAAACCGGAGGAATGTGAGGACATGCTCGACATTTGGATCTACATATTTAAAAACCTTGAGAAGATGAACACAATGCCACAGACATTCATAGAGAGAAACAGCATATTTAAGGATTTCGGACAGTCGGCTCGTGTCGCTGCCCTCAGCAAGGAGGAGCAGGTGGCATACGAAGCATCATTGAAAGCCTACCGCGACAGCTACGCCATTGCCACCACCGAGCGCCGGCTCGGTT
>CAYNPB010000280.1:0-2735 GCA_964399005.1 uncultured Sangeribacter sp. | reverse complement strand
AATTAAGCAAATATTTGCAAACATCATAATATTACATAAGAAAAATTTCTTTTTTCCGTTTCTTATACAGCCACATTACTTTTTAGTGCTCTATTTTTAATGAAAATTTCCATTTCATACGATACTTTCGAGGCTACTCTGAGCCGGATGGTGCGTCTTGCGTTTCTGCTTATTTTTATCGGGAACGCCCCTGCCGCTTTTGCCAAGTGGGGAGAGAAGGTGCCCAACCGTCAGTATGCCGACCTGAAGCGTTGGCATTGGGGCTTTTCGGTGGGCACTCATGTGCAGGATCTTGTGTTTACACATTCAGGATTTGTGTCAGACGATGGGCATCAATGGCAGGTGGAAGTGCCGGATTTCTCCCCGGGCTTCAATGCAACAGTGCTTGGCGACCTACGCCTGCATCGTTATCTCAATCTCAGGCTTTCGCCAGGCATGTATTTTGGTTCCAAAACAGTGCATATGCTTGATTACAATAGCGGTGAGAAGCAGCTTCAGGATATCAAGAGTGCATTGGTGGTGATTCCCTTGGATGTCAAGATTTCAGGCGACCGCCTACACAATACCCGTCCCTATGTCACAGCGGGAGTGATGGGTGTGCTCGACATTTCAAAGAAGCGTTCAGATCCAATCGTGTCAAACAACTTCGATACCATGCTTACCGTAGGATTAGGATGCGATTTCTATTTGCCATTTTTCAAGTTGTGTCCGGAGATCAAGTTCTGCTTTGGACTCACAGATATTTTGAAACATAGTCGACCGGATCTTGATGAGAATCCCGGTGCATTTCAAATCACACAGTCTTTGTCCAAGATGAAGAGCAACATGGTGGTGCTCTCCTTTTATTTCGAATAGATGGGAAAATCACTTTGCACACTCCGAGTCATGGCCATTGCAGCCATCAGCGCCATTGCCGCTCTTCTGCCTGCTGCATTGCGTGGGCAGACCGACCCTCTTTATACCCAAGCATGGGCTCTCCCTACCCTCTATAACCCGGCTGCAGTTGGCTCCACCGATTTCCTGAGAATCCGAGGAGCAGCGCGCCTGCAATGGATAGGAATTAAAAACGCACCGAAAAGTTTCACCGGCACTGCCGACATCCCCTTCAAATTGCTTGGCCGTAGGTGGGGCGGAGGCGTCAACATCACTCAGGAGGGAATAGGACTCTTCAACAATACGTATGTCAATGGCCAGATTAGCGGCAGATTGAAGAAGATATTGGGCGGAGAGCTTACTATTGGCTTGCAGGTAGGATATTTCGGGTCAAGTTTCCGTGGCTCGGAAGTCTATATCCCTGACGATGATGATTATCATGACTCCAACGACCCTTCAATTCCCAATCAGGATGTAGGGGGGGGCACGATTGATTTTGGTGTTGGCCTGCAATACGTGCATCCGAAATTTCACGTTGGCATTTCTGTGCTACACCCGGCGGCTCCAAAAGTAAAGCTCAATACTAAAGGAACCACATCGTCGACAGCCACATCAGACAATCATGAATTCGAGACCTATGTCTCGCGCACATTCTATCTGGCAAGTGGAAGCAATATTTCAATTAAAAACACGTTAATAGAATTGCAACCCGATCTTATCGTTGCCACGGATTTGAAAAGCGTGTCGGGAGTCTTGTCGCTCAAAGGATGGTACAACAAGATGATGTTTGCCGGCATAGCATATAGATGGGACGATGCCGTGAGTGTCAATATTGGAGCGGAATTCAAGAATTTCCTGCTTGGATATGCCTACGACATTCCCACCTCCCGGATTCTTAAGGCATCCAGTGGAAGCCATGAGATCACAATAGGATATAGACTGAAACTTGATTTCAGTGGCAAGAACCGTAACAGGCACAGAAGCATAAGGCTAATGTGAGAAAATAATAAAGCAATCAATACAACCTCTATATAAATGAGAATTTCAGACACCAAAAATATCAGGACCTCACTTCTATGCCGCGTCGGCAAAGCGTCGTGGACAGCTGTGGCCATGTTTTCGCTCGTAAGTTGCGCTTCTCTCAGCAGAGGCGGGGCCGGAGGAGAAGTGACCGGAGTAGGAGGAAGCACTTTTGCTGAGCCTGTGCCATATGGCATGGTGCTCGTAGATCGTGGCGGCTATGCCATGGGTCCGGCCAAAGATGACTCCGTATGGGGCATAAAGGCGAATCCGAGAGGAGTTTCGGTTGATGCATTCTGGATGGATGAGACTGAGGTGACCAACTCAAAATACAAGCAATTTGTGCTTTGGGTGCGCGACTCAATCATCCGCGAGCGTCTTGCCGATCCTGCCTATGGCGGTAATGAGGCTTTCAAAATTGAAGAGGATAAGGAGGGGAATCCCATAACTCCCTTCTTGAATTGGAACAAGCCGATTCCTTGGAGAAATGCCAATGAGGATGAGCAGCGTGCCATAGAGAGTGTATATCGTACGAATCCAATCACCGGGCAGCGTGAACTCGATCCTACTCAGCTCAACTATAGGTATGAAATTTTCAATCATACAGAAGCAGCAAAGCGTAAAAACCGCCTTGATCCCACACGTCGCGACTATAACACGGATAATCCCATTAATAATGAACTTCCTATCATCTCAAAGGATACTGCTTATCTGACAGACGAAGGGGAAATCGTGCGCGAGACCGTGACGCGCCCGTTGACCGGAGACTTCGACTTCCTGAACACTTATATTGTCAATGTCTATCCCGACACGACAGCTTGGATCAATGACTTTGACAATGC
>CAYNPB010000279.1:0-2740 GCA_964399005.1 uncultured Sangeribacter sp. | reverse complement strand
ACTCTCTCAGCCGCCTTTTTGAGAATCTGTGTCATAGCCCCTTTCAGCTCATTAAGACACTTCTCCTCGTCATGGGTTAGATTGAGCATAATCTGCTTCACATAATCACGATTGACGTATGCTGGCTCCCAATTCCAATCTTTATCAATATAGTCCGAGTTAGGATTATTGATGCGGTCAAGCACATACTCAATCTTCTTTGCTTGCTCAATAAGATTCTGAGCCTTCTCCAAATTTTCTCTTTTCATATCTCACTCCTTTTCAAAGTCCATAATGTTGTCGGCCTCAATCACGAACCCGCACCCCTTATTCTGCTCCTTACCGATAGAAGCAAAAGGCTCATAACCTTCCGCATTGTTGAAATAGGCACTCAAAGGCAAATCAGAATGAGCGATAAGATAAACATCAAACTCCCGAAGAAGCGCACCGAGCCGAGAAAGAAACGCCCTCCGTTTGTCTATGGGTGTTATCTTCTCTTTCGGATAGACCGCAGTGACAAAGCAACCCTCTCTCACAAAAACCGCCCCATCCTCTTTCTCCGCCAAATACTCAGCAATCCCGCTTGGAGTCTCGACATAGTGATTAGTCAAAACCGCCAAATCATGTATACTCCCCACATTCAACTCAGCGGCTTCAAGAAAACTCCTCACCTTTATAGATTCGATTTCCAAATTACCATCATCGGCTACTTTAAATCCATTGTCGCTCATTATTCAGTTATTTCAAGATTTCGTTAACAATTTCCTATATTCGCTCAACTGCTTATCGAATAATTCAGTCTTGTTAAAACCACACTTATTTATACGATTACAAATACCTCCGCGATACAGACACGATGGAACGAGAAACGGCACCAAATCTGGGTCTACACCCCTAAGCTTCTCAACAATCGACTTGAATATATCACGCGTTTCAGCCGAAGCATTCGATCACAGACGCTCTTGCGCCATATCAATCAGCGACTGGGCATTGATAAACAAACCGAGATTTACCTTTGTGTATCTATCAGCATTCTCAGAGAGCCATTCAAGCATACCGACTGCATCCTGAGTTTTGCCTTCTCCTATATAATTAATGACCTCAGCGACGCTTTCCTTAAACCGCACATTCCCACCATTGCGGTCGGGACGGCAAGATAATTGAAATGGCTGAGAACCTACGTGATGTCGTAGTAATTGAGTAGAGCAAAATAGTGGTTATCATACAGTCTGATCCAAAAGACTTGCGTACGGCAAGGACTATGCTCACAAGCATACATCCTGCTCAATGACATTCGGCTCTTGCCTAAGAACGTCATCTCGCAAGCCTCACGCATTATGCGTTCATCCGTCAATTTCGCTATCTCTATAGTATATGCCATATCGCTATTTCTTTAAAACCCATTAACCGACTGCTTAGCCCATACCCATCCCAATAGAGCCGCATCCCTTGATTCCTGATTAGAGCGACCCTTATACCCAGTGATAGCTTCCAATTCGGTTGCAGTTATCTTTCTGTCCTGACCCTTCCACATCTTTCGAAGTGGCTTGACCAGGCGATAAGGGATTTTCCAATGCTCGCACATTTCGGCAATCTTACGACCTACCTCGTGATTTCGACCCACTGAATTGCCCTTTGCGGCTATCACACTTGCCGAATCAGTCCATTTGCCGTGCCAATGGGTATGGTTGAGCCAGCCAGCTTCAATGATTACCATAGTACGGCAAATATCATCATTGGACTTTGGCAAGAGATTATGAAGGTATTCTAAGGTCAGAGGAAATGAATATGTTTGTAATGTTAACATTTTTGAGCATAAGTCAAGACACGCCACTCCGTTGCGGTCAACATCTGGATCTATTGCCACAACGGAGTGAATTGCTTGATTTTTAAAACTCTTACTCATACTGCAAAGTTAGCTTATTTTTACGTAATATGCAATAAAAAAGTGATATTTTTATTAACATTTTTATAATTTTATGTAAAAGTACAAAAAACTTAGTGTTTAGTTTGAGATTTCAAAAATAGTTATTAAATTTGCGTCATCATTAAGAGCTCCGGCGCCAGGAGTCGAAAGTCGGCAACAACATTATGGCAAAATATAAAATTACTTACAAGTGCGGACACACCGCTGAAGTGCAACTCTACGGCAAACACGAAGAAAGAGAGCGCAAAATCAAGTGGTACGCCACTATCAACTGCCCCAATTGCGAGGCCAAGGAACAAAGGGAGATAGCTGAGAAAGCCGGACTCCCGACGCTGACAGGGAGCGAGAAACAAATCGCATGGGCCACCAAAATCCGCAACAATGCACTTGAAACCCTCAACGGACATATCGAGGCTTATGTCGCTCCCCACAACAAACATATCATCACCGATGCCCGCGACAAATGGATTGTCAAGGAAACCGCCTCATCCTATTGGATTGAGAACCGCGATGATCTCGGCGACATCCGTTCTATTGTGAAACTAATCGAAACATCCACCAAAAACAAATGACACTATGAAAGACTGGGAAATGCTACGCGATGAAATGGCGCAAGCAGAAGAGACTGCGATATCTGAAAATCCTATAATGACTCAGCTTTTGAATATCGACAAAAGCAGCCTAAGAGATTTTCAGTCTGAGGATGCTTTTGCAGATTATATCGAGGTTGGTTTTGATTCTTATATCACCGATGGGGTCGTGACCGATGAGACAGTTGAGAAATACCGGGATTTCTTCGACCGACACGGCTTGCCGACTGACCTCAAAGCGGTT
>CAYNPB010000278.1:0-2742 GCA_964399005.1 uncultured Sangeribacter sp. | reverse complement strand
CTCCACGACGGAATCACAGCCATAGGAGAGAGTGCTTTTGCCAACTGTGGATTCAAAGGGGAGCTAAACCTTCCCAAGAACTTGGAAGTGATCAGCCATAATGTATTCTTAAACGATGACTTCTCCGGCACACTTGTGCTCCCGAAGACAATACGGACAATAGGCAACAAGAGTTTCGCCTACAACTGGCGACTTATGGGCACATTGGAATTTCCAGAGGGAGTACTATCAATCGGCGCAGGCGCCTTTGCCCATTGCCGCAGCATAGAGGGATTGATATTCCCGGAAAGTCTTGAAAGTATCCGCTACGAATCAAGCTATGAAGAGGATGGAGGAGCGTTCCAGAATTGCTATGGAATTGGCTCTATCGTAAGCAAGAGTGAAATACCACCCTATATAATGGCGGGAGCCTTTAACGGAGTGGCTAAAGACAATTTCACCCTTGAAGTTCCTGAACCGGCCATCAGCCAATATCAGACGGCAGTAGGATGGTGCGACTTCAAGCGCATTGCAGCTCATCATGAGTTAGTATGCCGCCCGGCAGTGGCGTGCGCTTTGGGCACAGAACACAAGCAAAGTCTCGTTATTGATGCCGAAGGAGACTGGGAATTGGCGTCTAAACCTGAATGGTGTGAGCTCTCACAAAATTCAGGCAACAAGAAGAGTGAGATCACACTTACTATCAAGTCGACATCATCAGCCGACACCCGTGAAGGAGACGTCGTGTTCCGCCTCAAAGGGAAAGACTACACCCACACCTGCCATGTGACACAGTACGGATATGAGCATGGTGAAGATGAATTCCTGACCCTCCAAAAGGCAACGAAAGGCAACAATGGTGGCATCAATATCGTCATTATGGGCGACGGATATGACGCAAAAGATATAGCCAGCGGAGAATATCTTAAAGACATAAAGGAGGAAGTGGAAAACTTCTTTGGCATCGAACCTTATACCACCTACCGAGACTACTTCAATGTCTACACTGCGTTCCCGCTATCGACAGAAACGGGAGTAGGATCAATCAACACAATCCGCTACAACCGCTTCAATACAAGCTACACAGGAGGAGTGGGACTTCATTGCGACTATGACGAAGTGTTCAGTTATGTGCAAGGAGCACCAACCGTAAACAGAGATAATCTTGACCAGACACTCATCATCATAGTCCCCAACAGCAGCGACTACGGTGGCATCTGCCAGATGTGGGAATCGGGAGCCGCAATAGCATTCTGCCCGAAGAGCGACTTCGGCTATCCTCTTGACACACGCGGCGTGATCCAGCATGAGGCCGGTGGCCACGGATTTGGCAAACTTGCCGACGAGTATATTTATCACAATGCATTCATTGACTTTTGCGACTGCACATGCTGCGGACATGAGCTTGCAATCAAGTATGGCAAAAGCCTTGGATGGTATGACAACATAGAGCTTATCGGCAAGATGCACGAAGTGGGCTGGAGTCATCTCATTTTCGACCGACGCTATAGCGACATCGTAGACATATTCGAAGGTGGCTTTATGCACAGCCGCGGAGTATTCCGCTCGGAACAGAACAGCTGTATGAACAACGACATACCTTACTTCAGCACAATCAGCCGACA
Source organism: uncultured Sangeribacter sp. (assembly GCA_964399005.1). Lineage (GTDB taxonomy): Bacteria > Bacteroidota > Bacteroidia > Bacteroidales > Muribaculaceae > Lepagella. Next base: position 1,138 of record CAYNPB010000278.1, on the reverse strand, counting down.
AAGTATAGTGAAGCGCATAAAGAGATATGCCGGAGAGGCATTCGACTTTGAGGAATTCGTGAGACTTGACAATCGCTCAGCAGCCGCAACTACCAGGAGCTTTGACGGGGGATCGACAAATGCGGGGCGCAAGTCACTTCCACCGGTGATACATAAGGGGAGCCCCGTGAATAATTGAGAATTGAGAATTGAGAATTGAGAATTTTCTTTATTTTGAATTTTCTTTAATTGAGAATATAGAATCGATATGAAATGCAATATTAAAACAATAGGGAGCGTTGTAATGATAGCTCTCGGTCTGACCTCCTGCACCGAAGAGCGGAACGAACCTGAAGCTATACTCGACAACGGAAAGCTTGAAATGAGATTTACCTTCAGTCATCCGTCGGAAACACGAGCTACTGAAACTGCTTTTGAAGCGGGCGACAACGTAGGTCTATTCTTGGCAGAGGCTGAAAAACAGCTCGAAGTGTCAGGAAATACACTCAACAATGAGGGACTTACATTCTCAGGCACAGGGTGGAATGCCGGAAGAAAACTGTTTTGGGATAAAGGGAAGTATAATGCCTTTGCGTACTATCCGTATAAAGACGAGATAACTTCGGTGAGCGACCTTCCTTTCTCAGTTGCGACCGACCAGCGGGATGCCTCAGGGAGCAAGAGCGGCTACGAGCTATCAGATTTCCTGCATGCTTCCGCATTAGGACTTGAAGCCTCACAAAATCCTGTAAGCCTTCAGTTTCGACATATAATGAGCAAACTCACCATCAGGCTCATCAAAGGAGAGGACTTTGAAGGAGAGATACCGGAGAATGCCACAGTCTACATCCACAACACCGTGACCGACGCCACAATTGACCTCTCGGCGGGTGTGGCGACCAAGAATGCCCGATCTTCAGGCAAGACAGTCACAGCGAGAAAGGCAAGCTCCACATCATACACGGCGATCATAGTCCCACAACGACTTGAAAACCGTGTACCGCTCATAGAGATAGTGATGAACGGAGTTTCCTTCCTCTATGAGAGCAAGTTTCTCTTCAAACCGGGTATCCACCACATAGTGAATCTTGTGGTAGACAAAAATCCGGATCAAGTCAAGATAGAAGTAGGAGGAGAGATAACAGACTGGAACTGACAA
>CAYNPB010000277.1:0-2743 GCA_964399005.1 uncultured Sangeribacter sp. | reverse complement strand
GTAGATACCTATTTCGCTTAAGGGCGCGCGCGGAGCGCGCTTGCTACTCAATTTGATTTGGAGTAGATACCTATTTCGCTTAAGGACGCGCGCGGAGCGCGCTTGCTACTCAATTTGGGTGGGATTGGGCGATTAGGGAGAGGAGGGCGGGGAGGGCTTCGGCGGCGGGGATGTTTTTCTTTATGAGTTCTTTTCCTTTATATATAGAGACTCTGCCGGGGCCTGCGCCTACATAACCATAGTCGGCATCTGCCATTTCGCCGGGGCCATTGACGATACACCCCATGACTCCGATTTTCAAGCCTTTCAAATGAGCAGTATTAGCCTTGACCTCTGCCAGTGTCTTCTGCAAGTCAAAGAGGGTCCTGCCACAGCCGGGACACGCTATATACTCAGTCTTTGAGATACGCAGACGGGCTGCCTGAAGAATACCTAAAGCAATGCTCTTCACTTCATCTTTAGTAAACTTCTCAGAAGCAACGATGCCTATTCCGGAAGCATATCCTCCAAGCAAAAGAGGACCGAAATCAGCGGCAGCCTCAATCTGAAGATCTTCAAGATTCGTAGTGAGGAAACCCATCATGACAATGATAGGGTTGCGACCACCCATAGCCACAAACCTATCTATCCAACTCATGAAAGCACCGGGGCGATTGTCGGAAGAAGTAGTGAGCACCACCGGCAATTCATCATCATACAGTTTCGGCTCCATTGCCGTAGACATATAATGCCAATCAGGCTGCAATGTAAAGTCGACATCCATCACCGGGAACTCTGCATAAGGGAGCGCGACGGCATAATCCCTCGCCTTGCCGGGAAGAACGGTCTCAGGCTCCGGAATCTCCTCATGACCGGAGCGAGAAGTGATATAGTCACGAAGTTTTACGGCAACAGGAATCTCACATTCCGGATCCTCGCTCAGAGAGACACGGATAGTGTCGCCAATACCTTCTGCAAGCAGGGTCCCAATCCCTACTGCGCTCTTAATGCGTCCGTCTTCACCGTCGCCGGCTTCCGTCACACCAAGATGAAGCGGAAAGTGCATATCCTCTTTCTCCATCGACTCTACAAGCAGGCGCACGGTATCCACCATCACGGTGACATTTGAGGCCTTGACGGAGATCACGATATTGTCAAAATTCTCTTCCCGGGCTATACGGAGAAATTCCATCACCGACTCAACCATACCGGCCGGAGAGTCGCCATATCGGCTCATGATGCGATCGGAGAGAGAGCCATGATTCACACCGAGACGCACACAAGTGCCATTTTCCTTACATATATTAAGGAAAGGAACGAACTTGGAGCGGATTTTCTCCAGTTCCTGAGCATATTCCTCATCGGAAAACTCCAACTGCTTGAATGTGCGGGCAGCATCAACGAAGTTGCCGGGATTAATGCGCACCTTGTCGCAAGTCTTAGCAGCTTCGAACGCGGCATTGGGGTTGAAATGAACATCTGCCACGAGAGGCACGTCGCATCCTCCCTCAACAAGGGCTTTCTTGATATTCGCCATGTTGGAGGCTTCCCGGACGCCTTGCGTAGTAAGACGCACCAATTCGCCACCGGCATCGGCAATGCGGCGCGCTTGCGCCGCGCTTGCCTCCGTGTCGTTGGTGTTGGTGTTGCACATCGACTGGATGCGGATGGGGTTGTCGCCTCCGATAGCCACTTTTCCGGCTTTGGCTATGCTTGATTTCCTTCTTTTATAATTGTATTTGGACATATATTTTAATTGAGAATTGAGAATTGAGAATTGAGAATTATTAGACCGCACTCAATTCTTCATTCTCAATTAGCATTTGGAATTGGGAATTGAGAATTATTAGACAAAACTCAATTCAAAATTCTCAATTAGGATTTGATTTTCCATTCGACACCGTTTTTGGTGTCTTTCACGTCGAAGCCGAGGGCAGCGAGGCGGTCGCGGATGAAGTCGCTGGTGGCCCAATCTTTGGCAGCCTTTGCGTTTTTACGCACATCCATCAGCAGATCTACGGCGCCTTCGAAAGCCTTGGTCTCTGCAGCATTGCCGTCAGCGGCGGAAGTCTCGACGCGGATGCCAAGGAGGTCGATGAGGAATGTCTGGAAAAGTGATTTAAGTTTTTCGATATCAGCGGCATCGAGAGTAATCTGACCGTCGGTAGCCTGATTGATATATTTGCAAGCTTCGAAAAGCTCTGCGATCACCATCGGGGTGTTGAGGTCGTCGTCCATCGCCTCATAGCATTTTGCAGCGAAGTCGGGCAACTCGACACTCGACTTCTCAGCCGGAACGAGAGCCTGCAGACGGCGATAACCGTCGAGCATCTTCTGAAGAGCCTTGTCGGCAGCCTGAAGGGCAGCGTCGGAGAAGTCGACAGTGCTGCGATATTGAGCCTGAAGGATGAAGAAGCGGATCACCATCGGAGAATAGGGACGAGTAAGCAACGGATGCTCACCTTTGAAGAATTGCTCAAGAGTGATGAAGTTATTGTAGCTCTTGCCCATTTTCTTTCCGGCAATCGTGATCATGTTATTGTGCATCCAATAGCGCACGGTGTCATGTCCTTTGGCAGCGACACTCTGGGCAATCTCGCATTCATGGTGGGGGAACATGAGGTCCATGCCGCCACCGTGGATGTCGAACTCCTCACCGAGATACTTCTCCCCCATCGTGGAGCATTCGAGATGCCAGCCGGGGAAACCCTCGCTCCAGGGCGAAGGCCAATGCATGATATGCTCGGGAGCGGCTTTCTTCCAG
>CAYNPB010000276.1:0-2769 GCA_964399005.1 uncultured Sangeribacter sp. | reverse complement strand
TATGATGTTTGTATTGCTCAATAGCAAAGGCTACAAAGGCTGGAATTGAGTCATCTCCTGTGTAATCAGAAGCATAAACTTCACTTTTTTTATCTTTATTTATCTGAGGATTATCCATAAATGAGATAGATGCATATTGACTAAGTTTTGTTTCTTATAGGCAAAGTTACAATTTTATCTTTATAATGACAAAGAAATCTTCTGTTATTTTACAAAGAGGCAAACTGGAAACTGCAAAGCAGCGTCCGCAAGAGAATGCTTGTCACTGGGTAATCTGGGTTGTGGAGAAGTATCGGTCGCGGATTCGCTTAGTAACTTTGTCCCCTTTGAGCGAGATCTCCTCCTGCAGACGAATATCCTGTGAAGATGCTCCTACCTTGATACTGTATTTGCCCGGCTCAATATTCCATTGGCGCTTTCCGTCATTAGTATAATAGCCAAATTGATCTGGATAGAGTGTCACCTTGACATTCTTAGTCTCTCCCGGTGCCAACGACACTCTGGCAAAACCCTGAAGCTTTATTGGACGGATATTCTGATTTTCATCTGCCGGAGATAGATATACCTGCGCTATCTCGTCTCCCTTCACTTCGCCGGTATTCTTTACATCGAAGGAAATCTCAATTCCATCCGACGCTGTGGTAGCTTCCTTGTCGACTACAAGATTATCATATGCAAATGTAGTATAGCTCTTTCCGTAACCAAACTCCCAAGCCACACGAGGATCCTTTTCAGCGGAATAAAGATAGCAAAGCGGACCATAAACCTCAGTATTGGGATAGCTGACCGAAAGTTTTCCGGATGGAGAGACTTTTCCATAAAGGATATCGGCAACAGCGTTCCCTCCCTCTTCGCCGGGATACCATGCCTGGATGATGGCCGCGCACTTGTCGGCAATTCCGGAAATTACCTGTGCCCTTCCGCCAAACAGGACCAGCACCACCGGTTTGCCGGTGGCAATGAGAGCCTTGACATACTCCTCCTGACGCCCCGGAAGACCGAGACCCTGACGGTCGCGGTTTTCACCGCAAAGCATCACGTTTTCTCCCATCGCAGCGACAATCACATCTGCTTCCTTTGCCATACTGATCGCCTCATCCCAGTCGGCCTTTTCTCCTGACTCTACCTTGCGGTGAAGAGTCTGATAGTCCCATGCGCGTTCATCACCAAATTTGTTGAATTTTGTCTCGATCGTATCTGTCCAGTCACAACCTCGGGAATAAGAAATCTCTATATTTTCCGGCTTACGCGATTTCATACCCTCAAGGAGTTTTACGATATGAGGATCGTCCACTTCGTCCATCCTCATCTTCCAGAAATAGTTCATACTTGGGAATGAATAGTCGCCACACATAGCCCACATGGAATTGGCGTTCGGTCCAGTCACGAACACCTTCTCGTTAGCTTTCAATGGAAGTACACCATTATTTTCAAGAAGCACAACCGACTGCGATGCTATGTCATATGCTGTCTGACGCTCTTCAGGAGTATCGAGTTTTATATCTTCTTTGCTGTAAAAATAAGCGTCTTTGTCAAAAAGACCGGCTTCCATCTTATATTTCAACACGTTCTTGACAGCTTTCTCAAAAGTTTCTTGACTTACCAGCCCTTTGTCAATGGCCTCCTGAAGATTGGCATAGCATGTGCCATTGCAGAAATCCACATCCGTTCCCCCGTTGATTGCAATGGCTGCCCGCTCTGTATTATCCTTTCCTGGCAGCTGATCAATGGCAGTATAATCACTGACTGTCATTCCGTCAAACCCAACATAATCCCTCAGGATATCGCGGAGAATCCAATCGTTGGCAGCACAATTTATGCCTTTCACGGCATGATATCCGGGCATGACAGCCTTGCTATCGGCAGTGCGGATCATAGCCTCATGAGGCAGGAGAATTTCTTCCATCAATTCCTTCTCATCGGCGTCGCCACCACCTCCGTAACCGAGGTAGTGTTTCGAACAGGCTCCTACACCTTTCTTGAGGTCACCTTGCTGCAGACCCTTTACGAAAGCTACTCCCATCACGGCTGACAGATAGTCGTCTTCACCATATGATTCTTCAAGGCGATTGAATGAAGGGTCTCGGCACACGTCGACCATTGGAGATAGAGATAGTACTCCTCCCATTTGGCGAAGTGCATTGGCAGTTTGGAGAGTTTTGAGCTCGGCAAGCTCCGGATTGAAGGAGCAAGCCTGACCTATCTGTTGGGGATAGATGGTGGAGCCGAGAGCATTGACACCTGAAAGCACCTCTTCATGGAAGAGTGCCGGGATACCGTTGGGAGTGTTATTGATAAGCCAAGACTGTACGGCAGCTACTTTATCGCGGAGCGTATTCGGATCCAAAGGCATTTGGCTCGCGAATTGGCAGAAATGGCCCATGCCATTCGGAATCAACGAGTCGCATTTAGCAGGGTCGAGATTTCCCTCCTCGTCGAAAAGCACATCCATCATGCAGCTGCGGAGTTGCATGATGCGTTCCTCCTGACTCATCTTATCATAGAGTGCATCCACACGGGAATCCACATCACTCACCTTACTGTTGCAGCCACACAAAACTGCCGTAGCACACAAAGCCATCACAATTTTTTTCATAATTTCATTTGATATTCTTCAAGATACAAAGTTTGCATCTTAATATTTCATAATGATTAGATTTAAGCAATGCAAAGTTCGGAAAAATATTTGAGATAATCAAATGTTAGCAACCCTTTCTTAATCTCAAGCGTTCCCTGCTCCTCTGCGCTCCCTGCGTGAATCCCGTGAAT
>CAYNPB010000275.1:0-2774 GCA_964399005.1 uncultured Sangeribacter sp. | reverse complement strand
CAGCTGAAATCGTTCAAAGGCATCGCGCGGTTCCGCACATGGCTCTACCGAATAGCCTATAACGAATTTACCGACCAGTTCCGCCGCAGGTTGCCACAGGACGACATCGACTCCTACGCCGACCGCATCGAGGCATGCGAGACAGCCGACCGATCCTATCAGCTTAGCCACGACCTGGCTGCCGCCATGGCCTCGCTATCGGAGACCGAACGCACGGCTGTGCTGCTTTTCTACTACGAAGACCGCCCGATAAAAGAGATGGTCAAGATTATGGACATGTCGGAAGGCACCATAAAATCGCATCTGTCGCGGGCTAAAACAAAAATGGCAAAAACTATCAAAGAATATCGCAATGACCAAGACTGATTTAAACGATAAAGCACTGCGCGAACTGCTGCAGAAAAATCTTCCCGGACGGATGCCCTCGCCCTGGTTCACACGCAAGGTGCTCAACCGTCTGCCCCCGCCCCGCTACCGCATCGCAGCCATCATAGAATATCTGCTCTATATCGCCGGAATAATCACAGCCGGAATAATGAGCGTCGAGTTTGTGATGGAGAAGACTCAGCCCGGCGCCGTCACAACAGTTGGCGACCTCTCGCAGTTCGCAATCATGGTCGGCGTACTCGGCATACTCCTCACCATGTTCGTCACCTCACTCCTGCTCCCCTCCGAGCGCAGCCTCAAGGCCTGAACTTCCCCAGTTACGGTAGTGACAATAAAAAATTGCGGTATGTCAAAACTTAGAAATTTGACATACCGCAATTTTTATTGCACTATTATTTCAGGAGGAATGAAATTTCTCGGCTGTAGGTCCGGCGCATTCGGACCGCGACGGCTCGCTGAGCCGTGAGGGCGTTGGCAGGACGGCCCTCGTTTTTCTGATGGTATTGAGACGGTCAGTTGACCACAATGCCGGACCGTAAAGGCCCTTTACGGCCGCGCCCTATCACCCGGTAGACCCGCGCAAACTGACGGATTACGCGCAGAGTCGACTCTTTTGGCGCCAGAGGGGCCGGAATATTGTCGCCACGACGTCCGGCATGACTCATGTGATGAGTTGTTGTTTTATCCATAGGCATTTTCTGATGCGTGGTTTCTGTCGGCAACCTTTCGAGGGGTTGCATCAATAGAACGTAAAACACCGTGCGTTTATTATCCGGCATCCGGCGCCGGCAAACACTTTTTCACCAAATCGGACATTCCGGGGGGGGTGAAAGCATAAAAAAACGTGTCATATTGTGTCAGTTCAGTTAAAGATTATTTATTTATATACCGATTTCTTGCTATTGGTCGCATTTTTGCTTAACTTTGCATTGAAAGACTATCCACCATTATCTATAACAACCACTCATTTCATTAACCATTAAAAACGAATTGCCTATAGATTCTACGTCTACTCCACACTATAAAAATCAAGAGGAATAGAAATGCAGAAACTCAAGAAGCTTACCGACGACATGTTGGTGGCTGCCTATGCCGACGGCAACAACAAAGCATTCGACACACTGCTTTTGCGCCATCAGTCGCGTGTGTTCTCTTACATCTACTCTATTGTAAAGAACCACGACGTAGCCGACGACATATTTCAGGAGACCTTCATCAAGGCCATCACCACAATCCGTCAGGGCCACTATGCCGAAAGCGGCAAATTTGCCTCATGGATTACCCGTATAGCTCATAACCTCATCATTGACTACTATCGTCAGGAGAAAACCGAGGCTATGGTGTCGGCCGACGACGAGAATGCCGATGTGCTCAACCGCAAGGATTTGAGCGAAGGCAACATCGAAGACCTCCTTGTTGACCTCCAGATAGAAAAGGACGTCCACAAAATAATCGAGGCTCTCCCCGAAAACCAGCGTGAAGTGCTCACGATGCGCTTCTTCCGCGACATGTCGTTCAAAGAAATTGCCGAGGCAACAGGCGTCAGCATCAACACCGCACTGGGCCGCATGCGCTACGCACTCATCAATATGCGCCGCATCGCCGCCGAACACGACATAGCTCTCACCCGCTGAGAGCCACCCTTTCCAACCCATCGCCGGGCTTCATGGCCCAGCGATGGGTTTATTATTTGTCCTTCCGGCTCCTATTTCCCTATTGGTCCTATTAGCCCTATTAGCCCAATCAGTCTGATTAGGCCGATAAATCTCTTAATTTTCAGCATGAAATCGGAGCGCACTATTGCGCAGGTCGGAGAAAATGACTAACTTTGCGGCGCTGTTAGAAAAACTCTGACAGCAACAATGTAAAAATCAACACATTAATCTTTTCAACCAACATGAAGTACGAAACCGTTTTCATTTTAACTCCCGTTTTGTCTGACGCCCAGATGAAGGAAGCGGTAGAAAAGTTCACCACGGTGCTCACCGACAATGGAGCAACCATCGTGAACGAAGAAATGTGGGGCCTGCGCAAGCTCGCATATCCCATCCAGAAGAAATCCACCGGCTTCTACACCCTGGTGGAATTTGACGGCGATCCCACTCTGGTTAAGAAACTCGAAACAGCATTCCGTCGCGACGAGCGCGTGCTCCGTTTCCTCGTTTTCCGTCTTGACAAATACGCTGCCGAATACGCCGAAAAGCGTCGCAGCCTCAAGGCCGGCAAAACCGTGACTGCTAAAGAAGAAGTTGAATCTGAAGTAAAGGAGGGCTAAACCATGGCACAGACACAATCTGAAATCCGCTACTTGACCCCTATGTCGGTTGACGTCAAGAAGAAAAAATACTGCCGTTTCAAACGCAGCGGTATCAAATATATCGACTACA
>CAYNPB010000274.1:0-2798 GCA_964399005.1 uncultured Sangeribacter sp. | reverse complement strand
AAACGCATCTCACCTCATTGTTTGGGTCTTCAAGCGTATTAAGTGTAATTTGGTCCTTCTCGTCTATGTCTTGTTGATTTACAATTAGGAGTTTCTCAGCCGAGAAATCTTCGCGTAACTCCAAAAGAAGATTTTCTAAAGAGACGTTATTTTGCTCGAAGAAGTTAAATGCTCGTTTCAAATCATCTTTAGCAAACGACTTAATATGAATTAAGTCGTTTATTGAAAGATGTTCAATTCGTTTTTTGAAAATTTCAAAGAAAGATTTGCTATCGACAATATATCTTGATTTGAACATAATGACCGGCTTGATATGCAAGCCTATGCTTTCAAACAATTTGAACTTAAATTGACTTAGTACAACAGCTGCTAATGCACGGTAGAAATCATCAGCCGAAGTCTGCACGGTTTCTACATCCTTAGAATATTTATCAATACGATACTGCTTTAACGAGTAATCATATATAAGTTTAGGCTCATATTTTGCCGCAAGGTTAGCATCTTGTTCTATGCCGGATGTTGCGGTAAACTCAAGCATAACATTATCCTCATTACTTTTGAAAATTCGCATGGCGGTATTTTCCCAAGTTGCGCCTTCTGTGCCAGGAAGTGTTGAACCACCTTTTCGAGTAGCAGCATTGATATGGTGCGCTTCATCGGAAATCATTACTGTTTTGAATGACGCGAAATCGTCAAACGTCAGGCAACCCTCTTTGGGATTTGTGAGGTCAATATGAAGCTGCTGAATTGTAGTAAGGCAAATATTGATAGCATTTGGATTGACGTGTTGGAAATTGTCAACTAAGTTTAATGAGATCCGTTGGTCATCAATCGTAATAGAATCTGCAAATAGATATTTATTAGAAAGAGTATTAAGGAAATTTTCTTTGGTTTTGCCTACGATATTTTTTGAGTGAACAAAAAAGAGAAAATTGCGATGCCCATTCTTATAAAGGAACAATATCATGGCAGCCATTAAAAGAGTTTTGCCGGATCCAGTTGCCATTTGGAATAGTAAATCAGGCTGCGTTTCCTTGCGATCGAAATCATTGTCAAAATAAGTAATAGCATATTGTAATGCTTCACGCTGATAGGGGCGCAAAATTTTCGATGGCGAGAGATTATTGATTACATACGATGGTATTTCAGTGCGTTCAATTGTTCGCTTACCAAATTCCTCTCGAATTATTTCTTGAAGAGTTGCCATAGTTATCTTCCGTAGAAAAGCTTATTAAGTCGAATATCATCCTCGCTAATTTCGTATTCAGCACTTTCAATATCAGAATATGGCACATAGAGCATATTCTTATCGAGGCACGCGATCAAGAACCTTTTTTTGTCGTCAAGTGAAAGCACTTCAAAACTCTCACTTGAAGGGTCTACTTCACTTGTCTTGACTTTGTAGCTTAGTAATGAACTATCTTTCATACGTTCCCATATGGATATTAGGTCCTCATTGGAATTGGATACCTCTATCTCATCAATATATCTGGCATTTGCTTTTGCGAGTTCGCAATAGCAAAATGTTCCACCACCATGCCAATTGATAGCTTTGGAAATGCCCGTAGAATCTCCGTCAATTACATGCTGTAATCGAATAGAAGAATCATTATTTCCATAATCTAATTGTTCTATACCAATGAACCGTCGCCCCATTTTGAGCGCAACAGCTGCAGTTGTTCCACTACCTAAATGATAGTCTAAAATCAAATCACCAGGATCGGTCGATAATTCAAGTATCTGTTTGATGAGTTTTTCCGGTTTCTTCCCATTTTTTAGGGATACCCCTCCCTCTTTTGCTATTCCTGCCCAGGAAATATGATTCCAAAAATCGGTAAGAAGTTCAGTTATAACTTGTTCTCCATCGATATTTTGCATTTTATCTGAATAAAACGCAAGTGCCCCTCCCTGATAAAAATAGGCTTTTGAGCCATCTGTACGTATATGCTCTATGACATGTCCGCATTCTTTAGACTGACGCATGAGTGCTTTAACTTGGTCAGTGGGTTTGTGAGGATCTCTGACACTCACAATACGATTAGCATTATCATAAGCAAATTTGGAAATTAACCCCTCTCGAATAATTGACCATAAAGATGCACCATAGGCTTTCTTGGCCTCACTCTCAGAGTTGAAGCCGAGACTTTGTAACATTGCATCTTTAATCGGAACAAAAGTCCAGTCGCGTACATCATCGGCAAATGTAACATACTTATTGTAGTTCTTATTGTAACCGACAGGCACGTAGGCTTTACGAAACTTAAACTGTGCCTTATCCTTAGTATAAAATAGAATATACTCAGTAACATCAATCGGTCCAGGGTTAACTGTTTTGAATCCCGCAGGAGTTGCAGTTTTTACTGCAATTACTTGAACTTTGTTTTCAGACCCAAACACCTCATCCATAAGGACAGAAATATATGCCAATTCATGATGGTCAATATGTACAAAGATAGAACCATCTTTACGAAGTAGTTCTTTGGCTACTTCTAAGCGGTTCTTCGTAAATGTTAACCATGTCGAATGATTGAAGCGGTCATTGTATTGAAATGAGTCTCCGCCGATGTTATAAGGAGGGTCAATATAAATAGTTTTTACTTTTCCTCTATAAGATGGAAGGAGACTATGGAGAGCAAGAAGGTTATTCCCTTTTATGATATAGTTGGCTGGGAGAGATGTCGGATTAACATCTTTGCCGCTTTTAGAATAAACATAGAATTTCGTTAAGACTTTAGGTTCAATAAGGCGCGAAACTTCATCAGGAGCAAGTGTTTCGTTATAGAAAATCTCTTCGCGCT
>CAYNPB010000273.1:0-2850 GCA_964399005.1 uncultured Sangeribacter sp. | reverse complement strand
AGGAACTTGGCTTCGCCAAAGACAAACACACCAAGGAATTCGTGCTTGCAATGCGCTTCATGCACCATGTAATCAAGAAAAACTCCGACAACCCCCTCTTCGCTCAGTTTGCTTCTCAGTTTGAAGCTTTCAAGCAGGAGGTTAAGAGCAAACTTGGTTGCCAATGCGGCTGCAAGTAATAGCTTATCAAAACCCAAATTCAAAGGATGGACTCCATCGAGCCCATCCTTTTTTTATACTGGTCTTGACCCTTGACCCCTAATAATAGCCTTCGACTTTAGCGATCCATAGTTAAGCTGTTTTATTTGCATATCCGGGGGAAAAGAGTTAACTTTGTAGGAAAATGGATGATTATGCAAGATAATGAAAGATATGCCATCGGCCAGCAGGACTTCAAGACACTGCGTGAACGAGAGGCTTTGTATATAGATAAGACCGCTTTTATTGAAAAGATAGCCTCGAGCAGGGCGCAATACTATTTTCTTGCTCGTCCTCGACGGTTTGGCAAGAGTCTGTTCCTGTCTACCTTGCGATATTTCTTCGAGGGAGAGCGCCAGCTTTTCAAAGGGCTCTACATAGACTCCACTGATTGGGATTGGAGCCCTTATCCAGTGCTCCACCTTGACCTAAATTCGGATAAATATGAAGAGCAGGGAAGGTTGGAAAGCGTTCTTAATACGCTTTTCGTCAGTTGGGAGGCGAAATATGATGTCACAGAAATTGCCGATGCCTTTTCCCAACGTTTTAAGAATATCATAAGAAGTGCTCACGAAAAAACTGGTAAACAAGTAGTAATACTCGTAGACGAGTACGACAAGCCTCTTGTAGGAAATCTCCATAAAGACGAAAATTTTGAGCATTACCGCGCGAAGCTTGCAAGCCTCTACTCCAATTTCAAAAGCTCGGCAGAGCACATCCGTCTGGTATTTCTAACTGGTATCAGTCGTTTCAGCAAACTGAGCGTCTTCTCTGATCTCAACAATCTTGACGACATCTCTTTTGATGACGATTATGCCGACATCTGCGGTATTACTGAGAAAGAACTGCTTGAAAACCTCCATGAGGGTATTTCAGAGCTGGCTCGAAAGCGTAAGGAAGACTTCTCCACCACTTGCTCAAAACTCAAGCAAAGTTACGACGGCTATCGTTTTGCTCCCGGAGGAAGCGACATCTACAATCCATGGTCGCTGCTTAGCTGCCTGAAGAAAGGAAGGATTGGCGACTACTGGCTTGACACAGGTGCGCCCAGCGTCATAGCGGAGGCTCTTTATGCCGCGGACGTAGACATCGAGACCATCCTAAACGGTGAATGGAAGCTCCGTCGATTGGCCGGCCTGGATTTGAGGAACGCTAATCCCACAGCCCTCCTCTATCAGGCGGGATACCTGACGATCGGGACTTATGACTTCGAGTATGACGAAGTGCGCCTCAAAGTTCCCAACAATGAAGTCAGGGAAGGCCTTTTCAACGATCTTCTGCCAATCTATATGAAAGGAAAGGCTGGATGGGCCGAAGGCGTTGTAGATACACTGAAAAAGGCCATTCGTAACGGAGAGCCACAGAAGATGATGACCTGTCTGGATGCTTATTTTGCAGGGATACCCTATGATTTAAAGATGGAGAATGAGAATAATTTCCACAATGCTTTCTACATCCTCATAACGCTTATTGGCATTGACGCGAAGGCTGAGGTGCATACATCCGACGGACGCATCGACATTCTAATCGAGACTCCGAAATACATCTACATCTTAGAATTAAAATACGACTCTACTTCAGAAGAGGCCCTCCGCCAAATCAACGAGAAGGAATATGCTCGGAATTTCGCTTCAGATTCCAAAAAACTCTTCAAGATTGGCGTCAGCTTCTCATCTGAAAAGCGCAGAATCGATAACTGGATTATTGAAGAATAACTACTATAATCAGGAATCAATCCACTGACACCCAAAAGGCGACTATCTCACTGAAAGCCGCCTTTTTATGCAAGAAAAAAGCTGAAACCGTTATATTGGTCTCAGCCTGGTATACAGTTTTTGGATATTTTATAGGATATTCAAGCGGCCTATTCGTTATTTTATCTTTTCATAGATAGTGTATTGATACTCCTCGTATGTAACGGATCCTTCGGTTCCTTTTTCTATCCATTCAAGTTCCAAACGGGTATCAGTAAGATTCTTGACAGTTACTAAATTATCAACTTCGATGTTCTTTACGTGCAATGTATTCCCAGACAAGGTATAGGTGCCATTCAAAATATCTCCATCCATCTTACTATACATCTTGCCATTTGAGAAGAACTCTACCACTTCTTCATAATCAGGCACTCCATTGGTCTCGTCTAATATCTTACCGTTCTCTTTATAATAGTAATGTTCATAGATTAAGTTCCATTTCCCGACAATTGCACTATTGCTGATCGTTGAGTCGGGATCGTCGTCATCGTCGCTGCTACAAGATGTGATGGATGTCACGCCGAAAAGAGCCACCATCATTAACACAAAGTAATTTCTGATCTTTTTCATTTTCTTTATGGATTATTATTTCATTGCAAAATTACTTATTTCCCAGATTATATGCAACTCTCCACCGTGACAGATTTTTACACATACGAGAACTGAAAATTCCACTCCGGAGAGTTGCATATCTCAGCAGAATTATATAATTTTGTAATGCAAAACCGATCGGAGCCACAGCCGACGGTTGGGAAGATTACATCACCTTGGCAATTCGGCTGCGAAAGCAGAGGAAAGTGATGGAACGGCTCTTCTTCCTTGGCGACCAGTCGCCTAAACACCGACATAGATTGCATCCCGTTTGCAATATTTTTTGACTATCTGCATTGACTGCATT
>CAYNPB010000272.1:0-2852 GCA_964399005.1 uncultured Sangeribacter sp. | reverse complement strand
CGATAAAGCATTGTCAAAATGCGAAGAATTAATGCATTATTTAGATGATGAAACTCCGTTACCTTCATTGGCTGCAGCATATCTGGTATATACCTCTGTCCTATCTTCCAACAAAAAATATGATATGGCATTGGAAACCGCCAAAAAAGGACTTAATTTGGTAAAAGCAACGGGAAGTTTTACGAATGAGCCTGATTTTATCGATGAGCTTGTAAGTATCTATCATGAAATGGGAGACCTTGACAACGCTCTTTTATATAGCAGAAAAGCTATCAATAATCGAGATAGTACGTATACTGTAAGCAGGGAAAGAGGAGTCGAAGAGGCTAAAATAAAATATGAAATCTACGAAAAGGAGAAAACCATTGATGAGCAACAGAAAGAATTGTCAAGCGCTCGGCTGAAATTTTGGATGCTTCTGGCACTTGTATGTTTAATAATAATTATTCTTTGTCTTGTAGTTTTCTATTATCAAAAAAAAAAAAGACTATATAAATCTATCGTCAGGCAACATAAGCAGAATATTCAGCGTGAAGAAATGCTGATGGAGGAGCTGGAAAAATATCAACAGAAGAAACAGGATACAAAAAATTCTTCTCAAGATAAGAATGACTCTATAATGTCTTCTTTCACTACCCTAATGATGAAGGAGAAGATGTTTAAAGATGCCACGATATCTCTTGATAAAATCGCAAAAATATTGGGAACTAACCGCACTTACTTATCAAGAGCCATCAATGAGACAAGCGGGAAAACGTTCTCTCAAATTGTAAATGAATTTAGGATTAGAGAAGCAATTTCCTTGATGGAAGAAAATGAGTCGACCTATCCTCTGAAGGTGATTTCAGGCGAGGTGGGATTCAGCTCCATCTCCACATTTTACTCTACTTTCACTGCAATGATAGGACTTTCCCCTGCAAAATATCGCAGTCAGCTTAAAAATATGTGATTTTATAAGTCACTATTAATTAACATATTGCAATATTATTATTTACAAATTTGTCAATTTTTATCATTTGGGAATATTTCTGTTTGAATAATTTAACTAAATCAAATAACTTTGTGTTTCAGAATTCTCTATAAAGGAGAAGATATTTTTACTATTAAATAATAACCTTAATTGTTATGATTAGTCCAAATCATTATACTATTGTGATCTTAATAATGTGTGCACTTTTTTCTGCGGTTGATGCTCAAGCGCAGAAAAAAGAACCTATTGAGGTCATGAATAAAATTGAGCAAAATACAGTATCCGGAACCATATTGGGAGAAGATGATGAGCCTCTTGTTGGTGCTACAATTATGGTAAAAGGCACTACAAATGGCACTGTCGCTGACATAGATGGTAATTTTTCTTTGCTACTTGATAAACCTAAAGCAACTTTAGTGATATCATATGTAGGATATAATCAGACCGAGATGCCCATTGACCTATCACACGATTCAAAACACGGTGTATACATCAGGGTAGTGTTGAAAGCTTCAACTAACATGATGCAGGAAGTGGTTGTGACAGGTTATCAAAACATAAAGAGAGAGAGTGCTACAGGCTCATACCAGACCATCAAGGCTGAAGATATGGATAAAAGATACACAGGTGACCTTACATCCAATCTTGAAGGGAAAGTGCCGGGATTAGTCTATGATCCCAAGAAAACTGAAGAAAACGCCATCATAATCCGAGGACAAGGAACATTCAACGCCAAGACATCACCCCTGGTAGTTCTCGACGGGCTTCCAATAGAAGGTGGTATGAATTCTGTAAATCCTTATGATATTGACAATATCACAATACTTAAGGACGCTGCAGCGGCAGCCATATACGGAGCAAGAGCATCGAATGGGGTAATAGTTATCACAACGAAGCGGGCAAAAGGGCAGAATCTGACAATCGACTTCAACGCCGACATTGTGATGAGCGAAAATCAGGACTATAGCAATCATAATTGGGCAAACTCTGAAGAGATATTGCGTCTCGAACAATACAATTTCGACGCTATGCTTAGAGAGAATCCCAAGCAAATAAAAGATAATCTAAAATACTTAAATAGTAATCGTCAGACTACCCTCTCACAAGCAATGCGCGTGCTCCTTCAAGAGTATTCCGGCACCATATCAACAGATGAAAAGAACTTAATTTTTGACCGCTGGAAACGTAATGATTATAGAAAAGAATGGCAAGAAGCACACGACCGTAATGAAGTAAGACAACAATACAATCTATCGATGCGCGTCAATGGCAGAATGCTTGCATCGAGTCTCACCGTAAACTTTTCTAACGGCAACCGTGGAGCAGCAAACGAAAATGACAATTCTTTAAGTTTCAAGTATCGTGGAGACCTTCATCCTGCAAAGTGGGTCGACCTTTCATTTGGAGTCAACGTTCTCAACAACAGAAGCAAGTATAGAAGCGCAAATTCCTATGATGACATCAATTCATTCATGAACTACGAAAGCATGAAGGATGAGAACGGAGAGTTATCAAAAATGGAAGCGGATATCTATTTGCAAGAAAAGGCACTCTCCAATCCATTATATAATCTTAAGGAAGTAGGCTACAACTTTCTTGAAGAGCAGAGATACAACTTTTCAAATTACAGGTATACCAATATCAGAAGTTATATTGATGCATTATTCCACCTTCCTGTAGAAGGGTGGACGGCACAAGCTCAATTCCAATATGAAGATATTTTTAGCCGGACAAGAAGTCAGATAAACAAAGAATCACAATTCTTCAGAAGTCTCTACGATCGATATACTACAGCGGAGACTGTCAAAGTATGGGTAGATGATCCTGATTTTAATCTGTTTGAAGAAATGAATAAGCCTGATTTCGATTGGGATGGTTATCT
>CAYNPB010000271.1:0-2855 GCA_964399005.1 uncultured Sangeribacter sp. | reverse complement strand
GATTGAGAGGTTAAACAAAAAAAGGAGGTGGGAACCACCCACACCTCCAAAGTCAAACCAATAAGCACTCCAATATGGAAAGAACTTATTGACAGTGCAAAGATAGCAATTTATTTTAGATTATCCAAAACTAAACGCACAGCCTCAGTAGCCTGATCTGGAGTTACAGTTATGTAAGCATAGAGAGAAGTGCCACCCTTATCCACTCTGTGGCCCAAAATATAATCGATCACGCTTGTGCTCACCTTGAGGTCAAATGCGTGTTGGCTGAAAGATTTTCGGGCCGAGTAGTAGATGAGTTGTTTGATTCCTGTCAGAGCTGCCAACTTCGGCATATTGCAGTCAAAAAAATAGTGGCAGTTGGATTTCTTTTGAAAGGAGGTGAGTGTGATATAGCCGTCCTCTCCCTTATATCGGGCTATAATCTCTTTTGCCTCATTAGGAATCTGGAACTCCACAAACTTATTCAGTTTTGGGCGATTCTCTGTTTTAGTCCTCACATAGTGGAGCGTCTCAGTCTGCTCATTGAAATTGATGTTGAGAAGATCGACCATGTTGATACCACCGAGATAATAGGAGAGCATGAAGAGGTCGCGACACTTTATGATGTTCGGTTTGTCGCTCTGGATATCCCGAATCTTTTTCACCTCCTCAACTGAAAGCCATGACTGGCGAACCTCCATTTTGGGTAACTCATACCCGGCGAACGGATCTACTCTGAATTGGACGTACCCACATCGTTTGGCATAGTTGAGCAGAACCATCAGGAAGACGAGATAGTTTCTGACCGTGGTAGGTTTGAGGCCTCGGTCTCTGAGATACTTGTCAAGTCCCAGGATTGTGCCATGGGTGATATGCTCAACAAGCAGCTTCTCGCTCAGATGTCCTGAGATTGTTCTCCAGATTATACCATAACCCTTGTAAGTTCCCGGCTTGATGTGAGCGTTAGCCATGTACTCCTCATAAATAGAGAGGAGGGTACGGTGCTTATAGTTACCGGCGTTTTTGATTTGGTACACAAGTTCCGGACAGGTGAGACCATTCACATACGCCAACTCATCCACGACCCCCTGATAGCGTTGAAGGAGTCCTCTGAGTTTCGTATTGAGGATAGCCGCGTCCGGGCGCTTGACGATGGCACCGTTCTTCCATTCCTTAATGGAATCTATTGTGATGTCGGTGACGATGTAGCGTGTTTCTCCATTATGCGCCACCGAGATTCTGACTTTATGCCGACCTCCCTTCAGGACTTTCGCCGGCACAATAACTGCGTTCAATATTGCCATATTTCGGACAATTTTTAGGAAATGTATTTAGCTCAAAGGGTCAATTTGACGATTGTCGGCTATTGTCAAAAATGACCCGATTTGAAAAGGGTTACTAACAATTCCTATTGAAGTTCAGTTATTTCAGCCTTTCAGAGCGAAATTTACGACATATTTATCAAAATTATATGTATGCCCCAAACTAAAGTTATTTAAAGTTAACCGGCAAATCCGTCATTTATAATCACACGGACAGTTCTATGGTTCCATACATCAGAATATCCTGTAATTGCTTATACTGCTTTTGCTTCTGCCATTACAAGATTGTTTTACGATACGCTTTAGGGGTCATTCCCGTAGCACGATGAAAATACTTGGTGAAGGTAGGAGTATCAGGGAAATTAAGGGCGGTACCCACACCTTTTATACTCCGATTAAACTCTGATAACATCGATTTTGCTTCTCCTACCACTACCCGCTCTATCCATTCTGAAGGGGTATTACCGGATAATTTGCGTATGAGAGTGGAAAAATATTTCAGGCTCATTCCTGACCGTACGGCATAGAACTTCACATTCCTGTGTTCGCGGAAATTGCTATATAATGAAAGCATGAACTGCTGGAAAACCATATCGTGATGAGTATGTCCACTCACTTCCATTGAAATGCTGGAGAAATATATTCTTAATACATACGCCACTATCAGCCGACTGTGACAATCTACTATGTCCCTCTGGATATGACTATACAGATCCCCTACAGGATTCATCTCGTTTTCTTTACATTCTTCCTGATATTCATTGAGCAAGGTTACCATTTTTGAATAGTATCTTTTCGGCACGATTACCATTGGGTGATTCTGAATAGCAAAAAGATTGTCAGTATTTATCCAGCGGTTTATCAGAGGGGGAATATCCTCGATGAGAACGAATCCAAAAACTAATTCAGAATCTTCTCCAACACTAATTACATCTACATTGACGAACGGCATGCAGGCAATGATGTATCCTTTTTCCAGGGGATATTCCTCATGCAGAATTTTTACAACAAGCTTTCCCTTAGTACAAATTGCAAAAGCACATCTGCCCATCATGTCAAATACAGGATACCGATCCTCTGAATAGCTGATTAATTCTTTCTTTATTCTTAGCGGAGGATACATTGTCGCTAAAAGTTAAGCGTACAAAAATAAGCATTATTTCCGATATAATGGGCTATATATCCTTAAAATCGAACCTACTGACAATTTTATTCATATCCCTGACATTTATAAATGCTTATCTTACGCCTAACTTTGCATCTAAATTAGACAATAACCTGAAATAACTCAGTTATGAAATTTCAATTGATGTATCGGGTAATACCCATGACTATTTTACTTACGCTGCTGTCAGCATGCGGTAAGGACTCAAATGAGAAGAATAATTCAAGGCCGGCAGTAAGAGTAAAGACGATAACTGTAACGAATAACGGCATTGATGAGTCAGGTTCATATTCCGGAACAGTTGAGGAAGAAAGTGGCACTGTAGTCAGTTTCGCTGCAACAGGAACAATCAAGACACTTCATGTCTCGGAAGGTGATAGAGTTAC
>CAYNPB010000270.1:0-2864 GCA_964399005.1 uncultured Sangeribacter sp. | reverse complement strand
GTGGCTCACTGATGCGTCCGGAAGCTACAGGATATGGTAATGTATATTTCCTTCTTAATATGCTCGCTACCAAGGGTATCGATATCAAGGATAAGAAAGTGGCTATCTCCGGCTCAGGCAATGTGGCTCTTTACACAGCAGAGAAACTTCTTAAGCTTGGAGCAAAGGTGATGTCGATGAGCGACAGCGAAGGCACAGTCCTTTTCCCGGAGGGAATGACACAGGAGCAATTCGAGCGTCTTTTCGAGCATAAGATCTATTTCCGTGGCCGTTGCAGCGAGTATGCAGCCAACGAGAATCTTCCATATTACAGTGGCAAGCGTCCTTGGACACTGATGAAATATGACATCGCAATGCCTTCTGCAACTCAGAATGAGATCAATGGAGAAGAGGCAAAAGCACTTGTAGAGGGTGGCACATTTGCAGTGAGTGAGGGAGCCAACATGCCTTCAACACGTGAGGCTGTAGCAGAATTCCTCAAAGCTAAGATCCTCTATGCTCCGGGCAAGGCCGCAAATGCAGGTGGCGTATCAGTATCAGGCCTTGAAATGGCACAGAATGCGCAGAAGATGAAATGGACAGCTGAAGAGGTGGATGAAAAACTTCAGGAAATCATGAAGGATATCCACGAGCAGTGTGTGAAATATGGCAAGACAGAAGATGGCTATGTCAACTATGTTAAGGGTGCAAACACAGCCGGATTCCTGAAAGTGGCCAAGGCTATGCACGCTCAAGGCGTATTCTAATCTTGATATATAATATCTCAGCTAAGAAAACGTTATCATAATAACATAGTATCAAACCGACTCTTGGCGCTGGAAGGCGTCAAGAGTCTTATAGCATAATAAGACGTGAAAGAATCTTTTGTTTTTTTAGCAGATGGCTTCGAAGAAATAGAAGCGATATCAGTAATCGATATTCTCCGCCGTGCCGGAATTCCGGTGAAGACAGTTTCAATCTCAGCTTCTCTTCAAGTGACAGGGGCACATGGCATCACAGTGGTGGCCGACGTAATCTACGACAGCACCATTTTCACAGATGCAGAATGGCTCATTTTCCCCGGTGGTCTTCCCGGGGCTACCAATCTATATGAATTTGCCCCGCTACAAGGATTGATTCATAATCAGGCTAATTCAGCAGATGGAAGAATGGCTGCAATATGCGCGGCTCCAGGAGAAGTGCTCGGACAGCTTGGTGTGCTGAAAGGGGAAAAGTATACATGCTATCCGGGATTTGAAGGGAAGGTTGAAGGTGGAATCCATGATGCAGCCAAAGTAGTGGTATCCGGAAAATATGTCACCGCCAATGGACCATCCAGTGCAACTCTCTGGGCACTTGAGATAGTGAAAGAGACGCTCGGAGAGGCAGCTGCAACCGAAGTGGCTTCAGGAATGCTTCTTTATCCAAAGAGCACGGAAGACGCAGTCAATATCTTCGGCTGATCTAATGGCAGATATTTATTTTACAATAGAAAGGGAAGGAACCGGCAAGTTCACAGAAAAGAAAAGCCGGTTTCTTTCCTTTGCATATCATGTAGTCACTGCAGATGAAGCCAAGGCAAGGCTGAAGGCTTTGCAGAATGAATATCACGATGCGCGTCATGTATGTTGGGCATATGTGATAGGACCGGAGCGTAAGGAATGGCAAGCAAATGATAATGGTGAGCCATCCGGAACTGCAGGTAAACCGATTCTCGGTCAGATCAACTCGCTTGGCCTGACGGACGTGGCCGTTGGGGTAGTAAGATATTTCGGTGGCATCAAGCTTGGAACACCAGGGCTGATAGCCGCATATAAAGAAGCGGCCTCACTTGCATTGGAGGATTCGGGAATAAAGGAATGCATAGTGCAAAAGAGCTATTCATTCACTTTTCCCTACGTGGCAATGAATGATGTAATGAAGGTTGTGAAATCTTCGGGTGCAGAGATTGTGAGGCAGCAATTTGACAACTCATGCTCGATGATGCTTTCAATCCGGCAGGATGATGCAGAAGCGCTATATGGAAGGCTAAACGGGGTTTCAGGGTTGACTTTTGAGGATAATTCAGATTTTTGAGGGAATATCAGATAATGAATAGATTTGACCCAGGTAAAGAGGGGAGTTGGATTCAAAAGGTTTTCCTTTACAGTTGAAGTATATAGTCTGCCATCCGGCATTTATGGCGCCTTGAATATCGTTGGAGGGATTATCTCCTATCATAATAGAAGTGTCAGGGGAAGCTCCGGTTTCAGATTCTGCATATCGGAATAATCGGGCGTCAGGTTTTTGGATTCCTATCTCGTCGCTTATCACCATACGCTGAATGTAGCGGTCGAGCCCCGAAGAGCGGATCTTTCGATATTGAGCCTCTGTAAAACCATTAGTCAGGACTCCAATCAGGTATTTTTTCGACAGCTCATCAAGAAGCTCTCCGGCTCCTTTCACGGGGGCATCGCATTCGCCGAGGAGCCAAAGATAGCGGTCGTTGAGCCTACGGGCAAGATGCTGAATCTCCTCGTCGTAGCGATCGGGAGCAATTGTAAGTCGGAAGCGTTCTCCTTTAAGGAAGTCGGCAGTGATTTGGCCGCTCTCATGGAGTTGCCACATCAACTTGTTGTTGACATGATATTCTTCGAGAAAATCGTCAGGATTGGGGAAACAGGCGCGAATTTCGGGCGTCTCATCCCATAAGTTCATGAGCGAGATAAGAGACGCGGATGAGAAGTCGAAGAGAGTATCGTCGAGGTCGAAGAATATCCATTTTAGAGCCATGAATCAATAATTTTTTGCAAAGATAACACTAATTTCGCACTTAAATTGTATTTTTTGCCCTTGAAATAGTGATTAATTCAAAAAAAATCACGATATTTGCAGTCGCAAATCAG
>CAYNPB010000269.1:0-2874 GCA_964399005.1 uncultured Sangeribacter sp. | reverse complement strand
CCGATTCCGCCATCAGGGCTTTTGACAATGCAAAGTTAATTGGAATTTTTCATTAATCCAAATTTTTCAGCATTTTAGTTTGCCAAATTATGACTTTTTATATCTTTCGCCACCGAATCCTCACTATTAGGACCGATAATCCTCCCTGCAATACTCTTCACTTCCTCCACTGCATTCTCCACCGCCACAGCATCGTCTGCCACCCCTAAGATAGGAAGATCGTTGACATTATCCCCATATGCCACGATCCTGTCGGCTTCAGCCATATCAGCAAGTATCTTCACTGCATTTGCCTTCGACGCATCCGGTCCGAACACCTCCATCAATGCCACCTCATCGCCATACATATCATGATAGAACACAGCCCGAAGTTCGTCTGATTTCTTTATCTCTTCATAAACCCTACGGACTTCTTCCGTAGGACGCATACTGTAGAAAAGCAACACCTTATCAAGATTATCGGGCATATCACTGCAACCCTTTTCATCTACATGAAATTGCTTGTAAGGCGTAGCCAGGCGTTCCTCCATGAAAACGCGCTCCAGCTGGCTCATCTCACCCAAATGATAAATATGAATCACATTGTCATCACCAAGCACGTACACAAACGTGCTAAGCTGATGCCGCCTGTAAAGATCTACGAGCTTGCGCGCGGTTGCCTCCTTATGGAATGATGCGTGTACATACCGATTGGCAGAGCGATCCCAAATTGCAGCGCCCGTCATCACAATGAGCGGCAAAGTGCACTCCACATCCTTTAGCAACGGGCCTACTGTGGCAGGCGTGCGCGCCGTGGCCACACTGAAGAGAGCTCCCTCGGCGATCGACTCATTTAGAAGCCTCACACTTTCCTTGCTCACCTTGCGGTCAGGACCAAGAAGCGTGCCATCGAGATCAGAGACGTAGAGAGTGCGCATCCTTATCTCTCTTTTCGAATTTCGATGATTTCCGCATCACTCACCTGAGACTCCACACTATATCTTACACTTTTCCCATCAAAAGCGATCGTCTCTTCTGAAGAATATGAATGAATTTCAGTGTATTCCACATCCACTGCATATTCTTTTGGAATCAGCGGACCCGATGAGCTGCGCCGCCTATCATTCCCACGAGATCCGTAAGAGCCCGAAGATGAATAAGCCTGACTTCTATTTCCTGATCCCGACTTCTTCTTGTCGCGTGGGGGCATTCCCATTGCTCTGCGCACATAGTCTTCAGTCCGCCGCTGCATCCAACGGTAGAAATATGGCTTAAGCCATCGCCAAAGCATCGGAATCCCGATAAATATCAATATCAATATTAGCAATCCGGACATCGCTTACTCTATTTTATGGGTTGATGACGACTGGCGGCGCGCAAACAGCAACGACATAAGGGCATAGAAGACTATCACCCAAAGCATGCCCCTGAGCTGAAAGCAGACAAGCAGGACCGCCGACCCTATTATCAACAAATATCGCGCCAGATTATCCTTAAAGCCCCACGTCTTGAACTTCAACGACAACATTGGCACTTCCGATACCATCAGCCACGATACGAACAGCAGAGCCGGGATGAGTACCCACGGAGTGATGAGCCAATACGCTCCACCTTTATAACTGGCCACATAGCCAATCCAGAAAACCGCATTGGCAGGAACAGGCATACCCAGAAAT
Source organism: uncultured Sangeribacter sp. (assembly GCA_964399005.1). GTDB lineage: Bacteria > Bacteroidota > Bacteroidia > Bacteroidales > Muribaculaceae > Lepagella. Next base: position 1,219 of record CAYNPB010000269.1, on the reverse strand, counting down.
CCACTCGTCTGGCGAGTATCCACATTAAATTTTGCCAGACGCACTGCCGTGGCAACAGGCAAGATCGCTGGAAGGAATGCTTGCCATAGAGGCACATTCCCCCACAAATTGAATGCCAGAAGCACTGCCGGCGCCACGCCGAAACTCACCTGATCCGACAAAGAGTCGAGATCTGCACCGATAGGGTGACACTCATGAAGCATTCGGGCTGCAAAGCCATCGAAAAAATCAGCTACTGCTGCCAGCACGATGAAGATCGCACTCCACTGCCACGATTGCATTCCCATATAGCTGATATGCGGATGGGCTGCGATGAGAACAGCTATGGTGCCACACAGCACATTGAGGCAGGTGATGCCATTGGGAATGTTATGTCTTATTTTTTTCAGGATTTTCATCTGATAAAACTCTATATTTCTATAGATATACCAATCAAGACTTCGCTTTGTTCACTCCGGGTGCCACTTTATAGCCAGGCAGCGTAGCAAGCTGAGTCTGGTCGCCCACTACCCTTTGCCCCATGCGCACCAACGGCACGGCATCGACAGGCAGATAAATGTCGACACGCGATCCGAATTTAATGAAACCCAAATGCTCGTCAAATTCCGCTTCCTCCCCTACCCGAGCATACGTCACGATGCGGCGTGCCATAGCTCCGGCCACCTGACGCACCGTCACCCGATGTCCCTCCGGAGTCACTATGCCTATAGTCGACCGTTCGTTTTCGGTGCTCGCCTTTGGAAGCCATGCAGAATAGAAGCGGCCTGAATGATGACGCACGTAAGCAACCCTTCCTTCTACCGGAAACCAATTGGCATGGACATTAAGCGGGGACATGAACACCGATATCTGAAGCGCCTCGCCTCCGATAAACTCCGGCTCTTTTGCGCGCTCTATGACTACAACACGGCCATCTACCGAACTAACAGCCATATTCTTCCTCGGACCCTTATATCGCCTTGCCGGACAACGGAAAAAATTGAAAACAAAAGAATACACAAGCACCGACAGCGCAGAAAGCACAGCCGGAAGAATCCAAGGCGGCAAGAAAAGCCACACCGGGAAATTGAGCGCCAGCAACACCACGGCCAGCATTATGAGGATATTGGTACCTTCGCGATGAATCTTGTAGTATTTCACATCCATTCAGCCTCGCATCGGGCTCGGCATCGTGCAAATTTATAAAAAATCCGTCAATCTGACAAATTTATCGGTTTTT
>CAYNPB010000268.1:0-2895 GCA_964399005.1 uncultured Sangeribacter sp. | reverse complement strand
AATCTATAAATTTACTTCCCAAAGACTTTCATCCCTACTCAAGGGTGCAAGGTCGAAAAAAAATCATCAAGACTCCGAAAGGCATAGTTGCTTTTCGGCATTCTTCGCTTCTTGATTGTGAGGAATGGAAAACAAGTTATAATGAAGATGATATTAGGACTGAGATTGATTATATTCTTTATGCACTTGGTTATAATGGTGTTCTAGTTCTTTCACGAGAAGTTCTCCTTTCATTCGATGAAGAGAATTATAAAGGACGCTGGGCTAACAAGGGTTACCCAATTCATATATATATGAAGAAAGGTAGATTTGTTTGGCATGGTATGAGTGGTAATACCAAGGATTTAACTGAATATTTTATTCCTTACGAATAAGTGTATCAACTATTATGGAGTAATTCATAAAGAAGTATTATGTATATATATTTCGAGTATATGTTCTTTAACGTTTAATAGATTTCAAAATATTATAATTAACTAAATTCTATGAGTGATAATATCAACATACATAATTGGACTCATATAGGTGGCGTAATTCTAGTATTGGTGGCGACTTTGGCACTTATCGTTACTCCAGGGATAGCAATTTTAAAAAAATCAAATCAAGACGTGAAAGATTGTAGAATTGAAATTGTCTATAAATTTATCCCCGACTCAGTAGCTTTAGATGCAGAGTATTATTTTTCTAAAACTCAAATGGATTCCATTATGAGGCAGTTAGAATATCATGAAGCTGTTCTCAATAATAAGTTCCAAACTCTTCTTACACAAAAGTCTGAGGAGGATTGGATTAAAGATCTGTTTGTTTATGTTTTTGGAATTGTAGTAGCAGTTTTAGGTTTTTTTGGATATAGGAGTTTTACTGATTTAGAAGAGAAGACCATAAAAACCGCAAATGAGAAAGCAAAAGAAACCGTGGAAGCCAAAGTACCTGAGATAACTGCAACTAAGGTTACCAGCGAGTGTAGTTCTAAGGTTCCAATTGAAGTTAATAGTTATTTGGATGCTAATCTTGCGCAAAAAGTAAATGATAAAATAGAAGCATATTTTCTTGGAGATGGGAGAAATGTAATTGAAACCATAGTTCAAAGAGAAGTGAGATCTCAAAGATCAACACATCATTTAACGGAAAGTGAAGAAGATAATCCGGATGAGAATGTAGCCTCTGATAGAGATGATCATGAAAATATACAAAATGAAGTAACTTCTCATGAAGGGAGCGATGCTAGAGTCGAAGATGCCAATCCTACTAACGGCGGAAATAATATCGATGCAATGCTCTAGCCGTGTCATTTACTTTTAGTAGAAAGAAAAATATGAAAACTTCTGTATTGAATGGTAATAATGATTTGCAAAAACTTGTTTTGCAAGCCAACATTAGATTTATAGACTTAAAAGATAGGGTGAAATTTACCCATATGTCAGAGGCACAACTTAATCCTTATTCTCGGGATAGTTATGTAATTGAAAAAAACTATCAGAGACGAGTAAGTGATACCCGTAAACAGGATATAAAGAAATATATCAGCGAAACAATTATTACAGCTAATCAGCGAAATGAGGAACCGGTTTTATTTCCCACAGCTATGTTGCTTGCGTGTACGCTTGACTATTTTTACCCACAACATTATGATGAAGAATATCTATATTTACCGGAAGATATAGAATTTTATATTGTTGATGGTCAACATCGTTTAGCTTCGATGATAGATCTGTATGATGATCTTAAAAAAAGAATCCCTTTTGATAATGAAAAAAGGGTGCTTAGATACCTTGATCAGTTCAAGTTCAACTGCACTATACTTTTGAATTTTGATATGTGGGAACAAGCACGTGTATTTGCTGATGTGAACTTCAATCAGAAAAAAGTAGATCGATCTCTTTACTATTCCATTTATGGTATGGATTTTGATGAAGAGGCTCCGCTTCATACCAATGCGATGTATGCAGCCCATAATCTTGTGGTTGCTCTTAACAATCGTGATAATTCTGTTATGAAGGATAAAATACGAATGCTTGGAAAAGGGAAAGGATTTGTATCTCAGGCTTTTGTGGCAGATAGCCTTCTAAGGCATATTAGTTCTCCACGAGGTATTTGGCACAATATTTTCAAGAAGGTGTGCAGAAGAGATGACTTAAAGCGTAGATTCTCTTTTATGACAGATGAAACAATGTCTTTTTTTAAAATAATAAAGGAGACATTTCCTGAGCAGTGGCCAATTGACGATGACCACAGATCGATTCTATTAAAAACCACGGGTATTGGTGCTCTCATGAGACTTATGGGATATATTCATAAAAAACATGAGTTTGACGGTGTCGAAGTTGAAAGATTTGATGAAGGCCTTAAGTCAATTAGTATCAAAGATTATGAGAATCTCCTTCGTATTGAATTTGCCCCTCTTAAAGGGGCAGGAGAAACACTCTTTGGTCTCGATGGACGTTATTCAGGTACAGGTGGTGCAGGTTTAGAAGCCAAATTGTATAAAACTCTTATATCACGAATTGACCAAGAATTGGATCAGGTACTTTTAGAACATCGTCAAGTTATGGTGAACAATTTAATGATCGGTGTTAAGATTTATCGAGATGGGGATGGAATCTATTCGTTTGATTTATCACATTATTTCAAGAATAGTTATCAAATGGATTACTATCGTCCAGGTAGCGGAAGTTTGGCATTTTCTCGAGCTGAGATAGAGCGTAAATTGCGCTTATATATTGCTCAAGTAGAGCCAGATGCTGTATATCAGCGAAATGATGATTTTTAAGAATTATAGAAGTAAAACTTCTTGGTCCTATTGAATTCTGATGAAAGAATGACCATTTTCCTTTAATAGAATTTATTTCAGAGACCGTAATCTGATGCTTGTATGCAGTTGAAGAATTTAGAAAT
>CAYNPB010000267.1:0-2899 GCA_964399005.1 uncultured Sangeribacter sp. | reverse complement strand
TTAATTTTATTGATTTATTTTTGAATTCGTAAATAAGTTTAAACAACTTCATTATTTCGATTCTAAAATCATCATTTATTTTGCGCAATGAAAGATTTTTACTAATTTTGCAAACTAAAAGCAAATAGCAGGTAAAAATATAAGAAATGAAGGTAAAAAAATTTGGCGGAACTTCTGTAGGTAGTGCCGAAAGAATCCGAAACGTTGGAAAACTTATCTCCGGATGTAAGAAAGATTTAGTAGTGCTCTCAGCTATGAGTGGCACGACAAACTCGCTCCTTGAAATTTCTGCTGCCATCAAAAATGATGACAAGAATTTAGCTGGCGAACTTATTGACACTCTCCGAAAAAAGTATTCTGTCACAATTCAGGATCTGTTTAAGTCTGAAGAATATAAGAAAAAAGCCACTGAAGCTATCGACGATATATTCAGCGATCTTAAACTGCTCGCCGAAAAACCTTTCAGCTCACAACTGGAAAAAGAAATCGTTGCTAAAGGCGAAATGATGTCTACTCGCCTTATGGACCTTCATTTGCATGAAGAGGGCTTCAACTCAGTGCTTCTTCCTGCTCTCGACTTCATGAAAATCGACAACCATGGCGAGCCTATTGAAGCTTTCATTAAGGAGGAGGCTTCCAAAGCCATCGCTGCTCATCCGGATGCCGATCTGTTCATAACCCAAGGATTCATCTGCCGCAATGAAAATGGAGACATCGACAATCTGCAGCGTGGTGGCAGCGACTACACTGCTTCAATTTTAGGAGCCCTGTTGGGTGCCGATGAGATAGAAATATGGACAGACATCGACGGCATGCACAATAATGACCCGCGTTTCGTCGAAGACACTTGTCCTGTCCACAACCTTCATTTTGAAGAAGCTGCTGAGCTTGCTTATTTCGGAGCTAAGATTCTGCATCCCACATGCATCCTTCCGGCTCGCGAGCATAATGTGCCGGTACGCCTTCTAAACACAATGGATCCATCCGCAGAAGGCACTCTCATTGAGAATAAGCTTGAACGCAATTCCATTAAGGCTGTCGCTGCCAAAGACAATATCACGGCAATCAAGATCAAGTCCGGACGTATGCTGCTCGCTTACGGATTCTTGAAGAAGGTATTTGAGATTTTCGAGAAATATGAGACCTCCATCGATATGATCACCACGTCGGAAGTTGGCGTATCGCTTACTATCGACAATGTGAAGAATCTTCCTCAGATAGAAGAGGAACTCAGCAAGCTCGGTGCAGTGACCATCGACCGCGACATGGTCATCATCTGTGTTGTAGGCGACCTCGAATGGACCAACAAGGGATTTGAGGCGGCTGCTCTCGAAGCTCTCCGTAATGTTCCGGTGCGTATGATTTCCTATGGAGGCAGCAACTATAATATCTCCTTCCTCATAAAGAAGGAAGACAAGACCAAGGCTCTTCGCCTCCTCTCCTACCACTTATTCTAACCCCCAAAGCTCTCGAAAGCAAATGTTTGTTTCGGTGTGAGAGCCTTTGGCTCGATTCCGAATCCCCAAAAGCAAATTGAGTAGTAAGCGCACTCCGTGCGCGTCATTAAGCGTATCACCCAATCCTCCCCCTTTAGGGGGAAGGGGCACATCCCCTTAAACCTGAAACCACAATGGATATTAAAATATTTGAAGGAATCAAGACCCCGTTCTACTATTATGATAAGGCTTTGCTCGAGCAGACCCTCGATGCAATTGAGGCTTGCACTGCCGGAACTCCTATGAAAGTGCACTATGCGATAAAGGCTAATTCAGAACCCGGAATCCTTCGCATCATTTCAGCTCGTGGATTCGGAGCTGACTGCGTCAGCGGCAATGAAATTTCTACTGCCATTGAGTGCGGTTTCCGTCCAGAAAATATATATTATGCCGGTGTCGGCAAGACAGATGATGAAATCATCACAGGTATTGATGCCGGTATCGGCTGCTTCAATATCGAGTCGCTTGAGGAAATTGACATCATTTCCGTCCTTGCTACCCAAAAAGAGAAGAAAGTGACTGTGGCATTGCGAGTAAACCCCAATATCGATGCCCACACCCATGAATATATCACCACCGGGCTGAAGGAAAATAAATTTGGCATCGACCTTCGGATGCTTGATGAGGCTATCAAGAAAGTCAAGGAGGCTCCATTCCTTGATCTCGGAGGCCTTCATTTCCACATCGGTTCACAAATCACCATCAGCGAGCCCTTCAAGATTCTATGCCAACGTATCAACGAACTTCAGGCTAAATATAGACTCGAAGGGATAGATTTCCGCTTCTTCAATGTAGGTGGAGGACTCGGCATTGATTATGACAATCCTGACGAAAATCCGATACCCGACTTCGCTTCTTATTTCGACACCATTCTTTCCAACATCCACCTCCTTCCAGGTCAGGAAGTGCACTGCGAACTCGGGCGCGCCATTGTAGCTCAATGCGGATCGCTTATAAGTAAGGTGGTGCTTGTCAAAAAAGGTCTTGAAAAAAGTTTTGTGATCATCGATGCCGGAATGTCCGACCTGATCCGCCCTGCGCTCTACGACGCTCACCATAAGATAGAAAATCTATCGGAAGTAGGACAGGCTGCCGATAAGCTATACGATGTCGTGGGTCCGGTTTGCGAATCAAGCGATGTGTTCGGCAAGGATGAACTCCTTCCGGAGACTAAACGTGGCGATATTATTGCGCTTCGTAGCGCCGGTGCCTATGGAGCCGCAATGGCAAGCAGATATAATATGCGCGACCTTCCCGGTTGCCTCATTAAATAATTTTTTCCCGAGCTCTTTAATTTGAGTTCGGGATTTTTTTTACTCTATATTGAGAGTTTGATTTGCATATTTGACTAAAAAGAATTAATTTTGAAAAAAATTTCATATTCCATCAACGAACGATGAAAA
>CAYNPB010000266.1:0-2906 GCA_964399005.1 uncultured Sangeribacter sp. | reverse complement strand
GCTTGCTACTCAAAGAGGGTGGGAAGACGCTTGATGGCGCGCACGGAGTGCGCTTGCTACTCAGCTTGCTACTCAAAGAGGGTGGGAAGACGCTTGATGGCGCGCACGGAGTGCGCTTGCTACTCAGCTTGCTACTCAAAGAGGGTTTAGTGGCTTAGGGCGCATATAAAAAGAGATAGAATTATCAACGAATTGGACAAGAATTATCAACGAAAAGGACAAGAACCAAATATGTCATGAAGGGACCTAACCTGAAGAAAACGATCAGACTCCTTTTTGCTGCGTTGTTGGTGCTTATAGCATCGGCGGCTGCACGCGGTCAGGAGGTTGCAATCAAGACGAATCTTCTTTATGATGCCACTACGACGCCAAACCTTGGAGTCGAAATAGGTGTGGGAAAGAAGAATACCATTCAGCTATTTTACGGACTCAATCCATGGAAGTTTGACACGAAGAGCCACGGCGAGAAATATGCAAAGCACTGGATGCTTATGCCGGAATACCGTTGGTGGACTTGCACGAAGTTTAACGGGCACTTCTTTGGTGTGCATCTGATGGGTGGGGAATTCAATGCCTCCAACATTGACCTTCCGCTGCCTGGATTCTTCTTTGCGGGCGACAATATCAGACGCGAAGTGCGCGACACTCGCTATCAGGGTGTGTTTGCAGGAGTTGGAGCTACGTATGGCTACCAATGGATTCTGAATCGCCACTGGAACATTGAGGCAGAGATAGGCATAGGATACAATCATGTATGGTATGACCACTATCCTTGCTATGAATGCGGGGCGAAAATCAATTCAGGAGGGACGAACTATGCCGGTGTGACTAAACTCGGACTTAGCGTTCTTTATATTTTTTAACTCTCATTTTTATAGTTACTTATGAGAATTAATGGATTGACTTCAAGGTTTGCTTTTGGGGCGGACGCACGAGCCGTGCGTCCCTACCAGGAGGATGGGAAGAGGCATAATGGCGCGCACGGAGTGCGCTTACTACTCAAAGATGGAGAGGAGACGCTTAAAGACGCGCACGGAGTGCGCTTACTACTCAAAGATGGAGAGGAGACGCTTAAGGACGCGCACGGAGTGCGCTTGCTACTCAAAGATGGAGAGGAGACGCTTAAGGACGCGCACGGAGTACGCTTGCTACTCAATTTGCTTCGGGATTTTTACTGCGGAAGCTTGGCAATGGTGATCTTGACGCTTGGTTTGCTTTTCTCGGCTCTGGGGGTATCGGCGCAGGGGGTGAGGCCTCGGAATGTGGATGTGCGCATTGCGGGGGATTACCTGAATGTGAGCGCTGACTTGGTGCTTGATAGCCTTAAGCTTCGGACAAACCAGCAGGTTTTCATCACTCCGGTGGTAGCTTCGGACTCAGTTTCGATAGATCTGCCGTCGGTGCTTGTAAGCGGCAGAAACATGCATCTCTCCTATCTTCGCGGAGTCTTGAAGAACTTCGATGATATTAAATCGCATGATATCGCGCAGGAAGTGCAACGTAAGAACGGCAGCCAACAGACTCTTGACTACACTTCGAGGATTCAGGCGGAGCCTTGGATGAAAAGCAAAGGGACGAGGCTATACTTTGTATATGACTCATGTGGATGCGGAAGCAGTTTCGGGCGGCATATCGGCGAGGAGATTCCGGTGTTTGAGAATCCGGTGCCGAATATGACAGCCCGTATGATTCCGGCTCCAGCCTTGATGGAGGTACCTATAGAGATTCATAATGGGCGTGCAAGAATACAGTTTGAGGTTGACCGCACGGAGCTTCATGTGGATCCATACCGATGCAAGAACGGGCAGCTGATCGACAACCGCGAACAGATAGCGATGATCGACGACTCGGTGAAGTATGCACTGACCGACCCGAATGTGGAGATAGCTGAGATTATCATCTGTGGCTATGCATCACCTGAATCCCCCTATCTGCACAATGTTGAGTTGGCATCGGGGCGTAGCAAGGCTTTGGCGGAATATCTGGCAGAGCGCTACAGTCTTCCGAAGGGGAGTGTGAAGTATTCTTCGGTGCCTGAGAACTGGGGAGAATTTCGGGATGAAGTGCTTGTAAGCAACGAGATCTCGGAGGAGGAGCGGAAGTTGCTTCTTGATCGGATAGATGCTCCTGCCACTACTCCTGAGGAGTTTGACCATAAGGAATGGTTGCTGAAAAACGACAAGCGCTATAGCAAACTTTTCAAGACTAAGATTCTGCCTGAATGGTTTCCACGCTTGCGCGCCACTACTTTTGCGATCCATACGAGGCTGAAGCCTTTGGATGATCAGAAGCTTTCAGAGGTGATAAAGACTACGCCAGAGAAGATGTCGCTGAATCAGCTGTTTAGAGTGGCGAATCTTTATACTCCGGGGAGTCCGGAATATAATGAGGTGATTCAGACGGCTTTGAAGTATTATCCTAATAATGAGATAGCGATCGTAAATGCGGCTACGGCAGCGGTGCTTGACGAGGATTATGAGACGGCTAAGGAGCTTTTGAAGAGGGTTCCGAATACGCCGGAGGTGTATAACTTGTTGGGGATCATTGCTACGGCAGAGGAGAGGTTTGATGCTGCTGAAAGTTACTTCAAGAAGGCCGGGACGGATGATGCTGAGAGAAATTTGGAGTTGCTGAGGTAGGTGGTAGGCTTCAGGGGGAAATCACGCAGAGAGCGCAGAGGAGCAGAGGGTTGGGAGACGCTTAATGACGCGCACGGAGTGCGCTTGCTACTCAAAGAGGGTGGGGAGACGCATAATGGCGCGCACGGAGTGCGCTTGCTACTCAAAGAGGGTTTGGAGACGCTTAATGGCGCGCACGGAGTGCGCTTGCTACTCAAAGAGGGTTGGGAGACGCTTGATGGCGCGCACGGAGTGCGCTTGCTACTCAAAGAGGGTTGGGAGACGCTT
>CAYNPB010000265.1:0-2927 GCA_964399005.1 uncultured Sangeribacter sp. | reverse complement strand
ATCTTGATTAGACCATCTCGATATTTCGGTAAAGTTACAAAAAATCTTCCAAACCACCCACATCTCCTCCCATTTCCCTCATTTTCTACTCTCAAATACCCGACATCCAAAACAATGAATCAATTTGACTTAATATGATATAACTTGACTTTGTAGAAAAGTGTCAATGCGAATAACTTTGCATGACCTTGAGGATCTTCTTCACAAGAACCTTAAAAAGGACTCACAATGGACCTTCGTGCCAATAATGACTTAGAGCCCATTTCATAAAATTTTTAACTGGGCTCTTATAGGCAAATATGAAAATAATAGTTTTAAAAGGTAAAGAAGACAGCGGTAAAAGCAGCACGTTGAACCTTGTTTATTCTTTATTATTAAATAGGGATGCCACCCTCTATTCAAATAAGTTTGAGTTCCTAAAGGGACAAAAATCAGATTTTAGAGCTATCCTACAAAAAAATAATAAAAAAATCGGGATTGTCACCCAAGTAGATTATTCATTGAAAACAAAGGGTAATAATACTGATAATGCCTTGTTCGACCATATTAAATGGGTAAAAGATTTGGGTTGTGATATAGCCGTGTGTGCAATGTCCACTGAAAAGGCTGATTCTGAGGAAGACATCCGTCAAGAAGGTGATGAGATCACAACTGTGATTAATAAAACAGTAGATTCTGATCATAAAATGGAAGCTAATATCAAAGACGCAATGGAAATATTAAGATGGATTATTTGTAATTAAGACCTCGACATTGAATCTGTGCCATATCGGAGAATATGTCTGAATAACGATTACCACTTAATCACCAAATAAAAATCCTCAAATAAACCAAATAAAATTTATAAAGCATTTATGGAAACCCGGATATCAAAAATGGAAACCGCCCTTCGTGTGCTATCTGTTTTATTGATAGTATTCTTAGCACCTCCGAAATCAATGAGGGCAGACCGAGTATTTGATTTTTCCTATACATACAAAGGTCAAACTTTACTATATTATATCACTAATGAGTATGAAAAGGCATGTACGGTTGTTGGTGCATCCGGTAACATTTCCGGCTCCCTCGAAATTCCATCAACGGTAATAAATGAAGATGGATTACCCGAAGAAAATATATATACTGTCACAACTATTGGGAACAGCGCCTTTAAAGGTAATTCTCAATTGTCTTCGGTTGTCATTCCATCCTCAGTTACCGATATATATGAGAGTGCATTCGAAGAGTGCTATCAGCTGACATCCGTATACATGGCTAATGTTCATAATATATATACCCGTGCTTTTTACTGGTGTAGCAGTCTGCGGTCAGTTGATCTTCCCCGATCACTTGCCTCAATCGGTGCGTATGCTTTTAATGGTTGTCGAGGTCTGACTTCTGTCATCATTCCAGAATACACCACATCAATTGAGCAAGGGGCCTTTGCCAACTGTACCGCCCTAACATCGGTGAAACTTCCCAGTTCAGCAACTTCCATTAGCTCTTATTTATTTAAGAATTGTACAGGTCTTACATCGATTAATCTACCCAATTCGCTAACTACAATCGGTGAGGAGGCTTTTTATAATTGTACAGGTCTTACATCGATTAATCTACCCAATTCAATAACTACAATCGAAGAGCGTGCTTTTTATGATTGTACAGGCCTTACATCAATTGATTTTCCCAACTCGCTATATACAATCGGCGCGGCTGCTTTTATTAGGTGTACAGGTCTTACATCAATTGATTTTCCCAACTCGCTATATACAATCGGTAGGTCTGCTTTTTCGGGTTGTACAGGTCTTACATCAATTGATTTTCCCAACTCGCTATATACAATCGGTGAGTATGCTTTTTCGGGTTGTACAGGTCTTACATCGGTTCATTTTCCTGATCCAGATAGAAGCTACGGAGTCACAATCAATAGTTACGCATTTAATAATTGTACCGGACTTACATCTATCGAGATACCGTATTCCACTTCCGATATAAAAGGATATGCTTTCGATGGTTGTGATAATCTGCACACTGTTTATTACAATGCATTTTCCATCGTCGGTGGAGAACCCTTATTTCCAAAATCCGTAAAGAATGTAGTTTTTGGAGATAAAGTCCATCGCATCCCAAATAATGCTTTCTATAATTCTCCCGGATTGACATCCGTTGATTTTTCAGAGTCAATTGAATACATTGATGATGATGCTTTTTATGGATGCACTGGTTTAACATCTGTTGATTTCCCGGAATCACTTGAGCATATTGGTGACCACGCTTTTTATGGATGCTCTGGCTTAACATCTGTTGATTTCCCGGAATCACTTGAGCATATTGGTGACCACGCTTTTTATGGATGCTCTGGCTTAACATCTGTTGATTTCCCGGAATCACTTGAGCATATTGGTAAGTATGCTTTTAGTCAATGTCATGGTTTAACATCAATTAATTTAAAAAAATCAATAACCTCCATAGGACTCTCAGCCTTCTTCGCCTGTGATGCGTTGACTTCCATTACTTACAACTCTCCTAATCCCATTCATGTCTTTGGAGACTGGTACACTTTTTCTGCTGGTGTATATTCTCGAGCTGATTTATACCTCCCCGAGACCGCAATTGAAAAAGCCTTGAAAACTTCTCCGTGGAATTACTTTAAAAATATTAAGAACTTAATTATTGACATCAACGAAGTAATTTTGGATAAGACTGAATTGTCTTTAGTTATTGGAGAAGAAACCGACCTCTCAGTTTCTGTTCAACCCGGGGATGCGACTGACAGGACCTTGATATGGAGCTCGACGAATCCAGATGTTGCGACTGTGGACGAGATCGGGCACGTCACTGCCATATCTGCCGGAGAGACTGTCATCAGGGTATGCGCGGCTGCAAATCCGGCCATCTTCGCCGAATGTCGCGTTACAGTTACACCGATCGTGATAAATGTTGAACAG
>CAYNPB010000264.1:0-2933 GCA_964399005.1 uncultured Sangeribacter sp. | reverse complement strand
CGGGTAGCGAACTTGTAAGCTTGTCGCCAACCTAATCTGAAGATGTAGGATTTCCATTTCGTTACGTTCTCAGTCTTTCCATTGATGATATTATCACGGACATCTATCCAGACATTGACATAGATATCCATGATGTCGTCATAATCTATTTTGAAATCTTTGCGCAGGAAATTGATGAAAGGAGTTTTCAACTCCTCGAAATTCCTGTGCACTATATCGTAGTAGTCTGCGGGCATGGGATATGATTTTTATGAGTGTGTTCTTTTAATGCAAAATTAATCAAAAAAATCCTCATACGCAAACTATCGGCCCGAAGCAAATTGAGTAGCAAGCATGCTCCGCATGCGCCATTAACCCTCGCGAAACCACCAAACATTTACCTCGGAGAGGTATGCCTATGATTGCCGAAACCCCGGGCTTTAGCCTGTGGGATACGCGAAAATCCGCTCGCCTCGGCGAGAAAAGCAAGCGTAGCGTAGCGATCCGCGTTGAAGCTAATCTATTAATATCCAATATTTTTGCTTTTCTATACTTAAGATTATTAGAGCTTGCGAAAGTTCAATTATTTACGTAATGTTGAAAGGAACTGGGGAACATCCATTATAGTAATATCAGAGAAATGGAAGTCTTTAGCATTTCTTGTCAGAATGACTTCACATCTTACACTTTTAGCTGACTGATATTGTAAAATGTCTTCGAAATCTTTACCTTCAGTTTTTATTGCGTTTAGAATTTGAAGCTTATCATTGGGAACAATCTCAAATAATTCAAGAATGAGATTGAGATTGGCGTTTAATTCCTCTTTTGAATACTTCCGCATAATGTATGCTGCATTTGCAACGGTCAGATAACTGATATATAACTCATGTGCTGAGCAAAGTCGAATTAATTCTCTGATTTGAGATTTATATTCTTCTCGCATTAATAGATCGAGCACGATATTGGTGTCAAGAAAAATCCTTCTCATTTGCTCAGGAGATATTGAGTTCTTGGATCTTCTTTATCTATCATATCCATAGAGATGCTCCCTGCAAGTTTGTCGAATGCCTGAAGACGTTTGTCAGCCTTAGAGATAGTTGGCTTAGACTCCACATGGGTCACCATCGTGTCTTTGACCCCTCGTATCAAATTAATTGCACTTTGAATTATACTGAGATTAGAGCCCTCTTCAAGTGTCACTACTATTTGTGTCATATAAAACTATATTATCTTTAATGGAATAACGCTGTATACTCAATCTTTGTTTTATTATCCTGCTCCCATTTAAAATAGAAATAATTCAATAGTCCCCCGATCCTCCCGGTATGGACGCCCGGTCCGTGCGTCCGCTATCCAGTATACATTATTGTTTATCTTAAAATCTTTATTAAACCCTTTCCATGTGAATCAATATCATTGATAGCCGAAACAATTTGTTGCGTGTTTGACTGATAACCTTTCTTGTCAAATATCAACTTTTGTACGTCATTTCTTCTTTCTAACCAACATATCAATTGATTCCTAAGTTCAATTATTTGTTCTATATAATCTTTGAGGTAAGAATACTCATCAAATATAATTGTACTAATTTCTAATGAGCAGAAAAGGTAATCATCAATTGAAAGCAAGTCTAATCGAGCAGAATTAGTATCAGGTAAAGAGCGATTCATATTTTTGATTGCGATTAAATCCTGCTTCGTTTGCTGAGCTCGATGTTCAAGAATATAAGATTTTTCATATCCAATACTTTCACCAATATCAGATCCTCCATATCTTCCGATGCGAATATGTATTTCTGAGTCTAATAGCTCCATTACCTTCCACCATGCTTTCATTTCATTGTCAATTGCATCAAGAAGAGTACTGTCACTAACTGAGTTTCTTAGATTCATATAGTTATCTATTATTCTAAAAAGCCAAATACAGGTATTTCGATTGGCAACACTTACCCTCACCAGAGTACATTCTCCTCCATATAATAATTCTGCAGGGAGAATCTTGTTTTCTACAATAGATATAGCAGAATCCACACCAATCTCCTTTATTCTCTGATTTTCTGAAGCCAAATTAACGACATCATCTCGCCATTTAATCATGGAATCTGGTGTTGAATAAATTGTCGGACTAAATAATCGATTGGCAAAATATAAGATGTCATGATTCTGCAAAATAAAAGAATCGGGAAAGAACCAATCTATATAGTAACTATCGGGATAGAGACTATCGCGTTCCCATTGAATTGCTGTATCAGCATCACTGATATTGTCGATTGAATCCAAAGATTGGTGAACACATCCGACAAGGAAAGATAAAATGACTATAAATGGTAGTAGTTTCATCGTTGATTTTCTTTAGAGACAGTGGTAATATCCTTTGCTTTTTTCTTTATTCGTACGTCTTTCCTGGGTGGAATAAACCATTCGGACACAATCTCATAAACTCCACATATTGTAAAATAGCCAACAACGGCAAGTTTAATTATTGTATTCCCAAATACAAATAATAAACACAACAATATAGTCATGATAACGCCATAGATGTAGATAACGATGCCCATTTTTTTATATCCTTCTGCATACAAAATGTAAATATCCTCTTTTATATAAAGTTAACAATGTATAAATATATACCGAGTCAGTGTAAAAAGTAAATACCATCTCCCTTTCCCATACAAAATTACACAATCCTCCCATCGTTTCAAACTAAAATCTCTCTCATTGTATGAAATACGCACTTTGATGTATGAAATGTTTTGGTCCTCTTTCTTAAGTAATAATCTATTTAAGTTTCGCTTGTTTAATTATCTTGGGTTGCAATCCCAAAGCGCAGGAACTGCGCTGATCTCTGCGCTCTCCCGGCGATGCGAAGCAGCCCGTTATGCTTTGCAAGCTTGCAATTTCCGAGTCGCGAAGCTTCTTCAATAGAACCCTCTGCTCCTCTGCGCTTCTCTGCGT
>CAYNPB010000263.1:0-2963 GCA_964399005.1 uncultured Sangeribacter sp. | reverse complement strand
GAAGAGCAAACATATTCTTCTTATAAGCTTCTACGCCGGGCTGGTTGAACGGATTGACTCCAAGCATATATCCTGAGATGCCACATGCCTTCTCGAAGAAGTAGATGAGTGCGCCAAGAGTGTACTCGTCGAGCTTGTTGATCTCAATCTTGATGTTGGGCACTCCGCCATCCACGTGAGCGAGCATGGTGCCGAGCTCTGCCATCTTGTTGACATCATCCACTTTCTTGCCGCCGAGGAAGTTCAGACCGTCAAGGTTCTGGTCGTCGGTCGGGATATATTTGTGAAGAAGCGGCTCCTTAACTGAGATTACAGTCTCGAAGATAGTGCGCTCTCCATCCTGAATCCACTGTCCCATGGAGTGGAGGTCGGTAGTGAAGTCGACAGCTGCCGGGAAGATACCTTTTCCGTCTTTGCCTTCACTCTCTCCATAAAGTTGCTTCCACCATTCTGCGAAGTAGTGGAGTTTAGGGTTGAAGTTAGCAAGGATTTCAATCTTCTTGCCACTCTGATAGAGGGCGTTGCGCACACGTGCATAGGTCTCTGCGATATTGTCACCGCCCGGTTCAGTGGTGTCTTTCTCCATTTGTGCAGCTCCGGCTATCAGCTTGGTGATGTCGAATCCTGCTACTGCGATTGGAAGCAGACCTACCGGTGTAAGCACTGAGAAGCGGCCACCTACATTGTCAGGAATTACGTATGTCTCATATCCTTCCTGAGTGGCGAGTGTGCGGAGTGCACCCTTCTTCTCGTCGGTGATAGCCACGATAAGGTCTTTTGCTGCATCCTTTCCGGCCTGCTCTTCGAGCTGAGCCTTGAGGAGACGGAATGCGATAGCTGGTTCGGTTGTGGTGCCTGACTTTGAAATCACTACGATACCGAATTTCTTGTCTTTAAGGAAATCCTGAAGTTCTGCAGTGTATTCCTCGCCGATATTCTGACCTGCATAGAGCACTTTTGCGTGCTTCGGCTCAGGATTTTGGATAAAATCTGCAAAGTTGTTGCTGAGAGCGCTTATCACGGCCTTTGCACCGAGGTAGCTGCCTCCGATGCCGATGCAGACCACGTAGTCACATTTCTCTTTAAGACGGTCGGCAGTAGCGTTGATCTTTGCAAGAAGTGCGGGATCTGTCTCAGTAGGGAGCTTAACCCATCCGAGGAAGTCGTTGCCGGCGGCGCGGCCTGTGTTTACGTCAATGATAGCTTCGTTTGCAGCTCCTACATTGGCGTTGAATTCTTTTTCAGCAAAATATACTGCATGCTGAATGTCTAAATTTACTGCTTTCATGTCTATTTGATTTTTATAATTTGCAGCTATGCCGCAAATCAGTTGGTTATATACTTAATAATTTCTATTCAATACTTTCGCTCAGACCTTATTGCTTACGATTCTTTTTCAGGAAAATGAATCGGATAGTTCTTTCATTGCCCGCCTTACGTTGACTCCCTCATATAGCACTGCATGCACCATGTCGAGAATCGGCATCTCCACCTGAAGGTCGGGTCGCTCGTTGATGTCATACATGCACTTGGTGCCATAATATCCTTCAGCCACCATGCTCATCTCCATCTTAGCCACCTTCACGCTGTAGCCTTTGCCAAGCATCGAGCCGAAATTGTGGTTGCGCGAGAACTTACTGTAGGCCGTCACGAGCAAGTCGCCCAGATATGCCGAGCGGTCGATGTCGCGAGGCATCGGCGCGATGGTGTCGACAAACTTGCGCATCTCTCTCGTGGCATTGCTCACGAGCATTGCCATGAAGTTGTCGCCGGCTTTCATGCCGTTGACCATACCGGCAGCTATTGCATACACATTCTTTAGCACTGCCGCATATTCGATGCCGTCGACATCGTCGGAGATGATGGTCTTCATCTTGGCAGAGGCAAGGCGGGATGCAAATTGACGGGCCTTGTCGGTGTCAAGACACCCGATGGTCAGATAGCTCAGACGCTCAAGTGCGACTTCCTCTGCGTGGCATGGCCCACCGATGACGAGCATATTGCCACGTGGCACTCCATATTCCTGTTCGAAATAGTCGGTGATAATCATGTTGCGGTCAGGAACGATACCCTTCACAGCCGACACGATATTCTTCCCTTTTAAGTCGATGGTGAGTTTGCTGATTTCCGGCAGGAAATAGGGTGATGGCATCGCCACCACAAGGGTGTCGGCCTCTTTTGCCACCTCATTGATGTCGGCTGAAAAGTCTATTCGGTCCGTGTCGAAACTGACATCGGTGAGGTAGGAGGGGTTGTGGCTATATTTCCGAAATTCCTCAATCTTATCTTCGTTGCGGAAATACCAGCCTATGCGGTCGCAATTCTTGAGCAGAAGCTTGGCCAATGCTGTGGCCCAGCTTCCGCTTCCGAGTACTGCTACTTTCGATATGTGGTCTTTATTCTCCATCATTACTTTTCTTCTTTCTCTTCTTCGGCTTCAGCGTCGGCTTTCACCTGCTTTTTCTCCGGACGCATCTGCGGGAAGAATAGCACTTCCTGGATGGCTGTCTGTCCGGTCATGAGCATTGTGAGACGGTCCATTCCGATTCCGAGGCCTGATGTAGGAGGCATACCATATTCAAGAGCACGGATGAAGTCGTGGTCGATGATCATAGCTTCGTCGTCACCCTTGTCGGCAAGGTTCATCTGATCTACGAATCTTTCGTATTGGTCAATTGGGTCGTTGAGCTCTGAATATGCGTTGCAAAGTTCCTTGCCATTGACCATCAGCTCGAAACGCTCTGTCAGCTCGGGATTGTCGCGATGCTTCTTCGTGAGCGGCGACATCTCGATGGGGTAGTCGGTGATGAATGTAGGCTGGATGTATGTGCCTTCGCATTTCTCGCCGAAAATTTCGTCGATGAGCTTTCCTTTGCCCCAGCTCTCATCCACTTCGATGTGTTCTTGCTTGCAGAATGCGCGGAGTTCCTCTTCGCTCTTGCCGGTGATGTCAAAGCCGGTGT
>CAYNPB010000262.1:0-2963 GCA_964399005.1 uncultured Sangeribacter sp. | reverse complement strand
CGCAGAAAAGAATAAACTGAATCTCATCCCAAGAACTGCAGGTACCTCTCTTGCTGGTCAAGTGGTTGGCGATGGTTTGATTGTAGACCTGTCTCGCTACATGACTAAAATTCTTGAGATTAATCCTGAAGAAAAGTGGGTGAAGGTTCAGCCAGGAATTGTGCTCGATGAACTCAATATTGCTCTAAAAACCTACGGTCTTTTCTTCTCTCCAGAAACTTCTACAGCCAACCGTTGCTGCATAGGAGGAATGACAGGTAACAACTCTTGTGGTACTCATTCCTTAGTCTATGGAAGTGTCAGGGATCATTTGTTGGAGGCAAGAGTCGTTTTAAGCGATGGATCTGTAGCTGAGTTGAAATCATTGAATCCGGAAGAAGTTAAAGAGAAGATCAAACTCCAATCATTAGAGGGAAGAATATATAAATATATATTCGATTTATTCTCAGATGAAGGCCTACGTAAAGAAGTTGTAGATTCTTTCCCAGATCTCGAACTCAAAAGAAGAAATTCAGGCTACGCTTTGGATGAACTTATTCATTCAGATACTTTCGAACCAGAGAGCAAGCAAAAATTCAACTTATGTAAAGTTTTTGCAGGCTCTGAGGGTACGATAGGTTTTGCTAGTGAACTTAAACTTTCCCTTGACCCTCTTCCTCCAACCTGTAAGCGATTAATATGTGCTCATTGTGATGATGAAGATAAGGTGTATGAAGCCAATCTGATTGCGTTGCAGAGCCATCCGGTGGCCATAGAATTGATAGATGATAAAATCCTTAATCTAAGTAAGGATAATATCGAGCAGCAAAAAAATAGGTTTTTTGTTAAGGGTAATCCTATTGCTATAGTTGTCATAGAAATTGCGGAAGCTACTCCGGCGGAATTGGATACAAAGACTACAACAATAATAAACTCTTTACGAGAAAGAAATTTAATTTATGATTTCTCTATTGTGGAAAAAGAAGATGTATCTCGTGTATGGAATCTCCGCAAGGCTGGTCTTGGGTTGCTTTCCGGTATGCCGGGAAGCTCCAAGCCGGTGGCTCTTATTGAAGATACTGCAGTTGCACCATATCGATTGGGGGCATTTGTAAAGGATATCAAAGAGATGCTTGACCGGAATGGACTTGATTGCGTATTCTATGGTCATATCTCTACCGGAGAACTCCATTTACGTCCAATTTTAAATCTTAAGAAAGAGGAGGATAGGAAACTATTCAGGAAAGTTGGAACAGAAACTGCATACATTGTAAAAAAGCATCGTGGAAGTCTCAGCGGCGAACATGGGGATGGTCGTTTACGAGGTGAATTTATACCTCTCCTTTTAGGAGAAAAAGTGTATGACATTTTCATCGAATTCAAGAATGTGTGTGATCCACATGGTATCCTAAACAGAGGGAAAATTGTAAATACCCCTCCAATGGACTGCGGGTTCAGGTCGGAAGATCATGATTTAGGAGTTAAGACATACTTTGATTTTTCTGCAAGAAAAGGTTGGCTTTGTGCCATTGAACAGTGTAATGGGTCGGGAGATTGTCGGAAATCAAATCTTTTCGGAGGGACAATGTGTCCCTCATATCGTGCCACTAAGCGAGAGACACACACCACTCGAGCAAGGGCAAATTTGCTTAGGGAGCTCTTAATTCATCCTGCCAGTACGAAGGTATTTTCTCAGCCAGAAATCCTTGACGTTTTGTCAACCTGTCTATCTTGCAAGGGTTGCAAAGCGGAATGCCCTTCCAATGTTGATATGGCAAGGTATAAAGCAGAGTATCTGCAACATCATTATGATGAATCTGGCGTTCCCCTTTCCGCAAGACTTACCTCTGATTTAAGCCAAATTCAAAAGTTAGGAATGCTTGCTCCGGGAATATATAATAAAGTTGTCAAATCTTCTTTGTTTGGAAACGCTATTAAGAGGATGATGGGCTTCGACGATCACAGAGCAATTCCGGGGATAGCAAATACTTCATTGAGGAAATGGCTTAAAAAACATCCATCAAAAGAGAACCTCCCTAATAAGGTATACCTTTTTGCGGATGAGTTCACCAACTATATGGATGTTGAAATTGGAATTGC
Source organism: uncultured Sangeribacter sp. (assembly GCA_964399005.1). Lineage (GTDB taxonomy): Bacteria > Bacteroidota > Bacteroidia > Bacteroidales > Muribaculaceae > Lepagella. The sequence continues at coordinate 884 of CAYNPB010000262.1, read as the reverse complement.
CTTCATAAACTTGATGAGAAAATTAGGATACGATGTTAATATTCCTAATCATGTGGATAGTGGGAGAGTAGATATATCTAAGGGGTTGCTAAGAAAAGCAAAACAATTGGTAAATAAAAATGTAAGGTTACTTAAGGATTTGATTTCAGAAAACACACCTTTGGTAGGTCTCGAACCATCTTGTATCCTTACATTACGAGATGAATATCCTGATTTAGTCGATAGTGAATTGAAAGAAGCATCGCGAAAATTAGCGAAAAATGCATTACTCTATGATGAATTCATCATGCGAGAATATAAAAAAGGTAATATCAAAAAGGAGCAATTTTCGAAAGAGGCAAAGAATATCATGTTGCATGGGCATTGCCATCAAAAGGCCCTTGCTTCTGTAATTCCAAGTAAGGATATGCTGTCCATACCTCAAAACCATCAGGTTGATATTATTCCTTCTGGATGCTGCGGAATGGCTGGTGCATTTGGATATGATAAGAAAAATTATGCTCTATCAATGGCGATTGGCGAGCAAGTTCTTTTCCCAGTCGTGAGGAATTCAGATGAAGATACAATAATCTGCGCTCCCGGCACCAGCTGCCGCCAACAAATCTTAGAGGGCACAGGACGAAAAGCCCTCCACCCAGTCCAAATCCTACTCGCAGCCCTAAAAAAGTAGTGGGACTGTCCAATATTCTTTGGATGGAGGTTAGTAGTACTTTGCTGGCTGACTGACAAGAAAAATTAGGAGTAACTTTGCGGCCGTTATCCAAGCCGAAAAGATGAACCTCATCCCCTCCTTCTTCTTTATATGCCCCATCTATCCTCGTCAATCCCTATAAAACAACTCGTCTTCATCAAAAAGAAATAATTTATTAAAGGTAAGCCAACTC
>CAYNPB010000261.1:0-2984 GCA_964399005.1 uncultured Sangeribacter sp. | reverse complement strand
AATATATATGACTAATATCAAACGATTCATCACAGCAATGACCGCAATGGGAATAATGGCTTCCGCAGCTGTCCCGGCGGTGGCTGCCGACGGCCTTGAGATAGATCATCTCGGCGTCAACAACACACTCGTAAGAGTGACAGGGGGGGATCAGTATCTGATGCTCCCGGTGCAAGAGAGCGTAGACGATGCAAAGATCAACGTTCTTGTGGATGGCAAGATAGCCGAGACGATCTATGTGCGCCTCGCCAAGTCAAAGACAGACTATCTCGTTCCGTTCGATCTTTCACCATATAAAGGAAAGAATGTAGTATTCGACGTGGTCACTCCACAGGGACGCAACTCAGTAAGGGAGGCTAAGGAAGATGCTTGCTGGAAAGGTATGACAGTGGTAGAGACTTTCGATATTCAGGATAAGGAGCAACAGTATCGCCCGGCATTCCACCACGCACCTCTCTACGGGTGGATGAACGACCCGAACGGAATGTTCTACAAAGATGGCGTATGGCATCTCTACTATCAATATAATCCTTACGGCTCAAAGTGGCAGAACATGACATGGGCACACTCCACGACTAAGGACCTTGTGAATTGGAATCATGAGCCGATTGCAATCCGTCCGGACGGACTTGGCGCCATCTTCAGCGGAAGCAGCGTGATCGACCATGAAGGGACAGCCGGATTCGGAAAGGATGCAGTGGTAGCCCTCTTCACATCGGCCGGCACAAGCCAGATGCAGAGCCTTGCACACAGCTCGGACAATGGCATGACCTTCCAGGTGTATCCCGGCAATCCTATCCTGACACTGGAGAGTGAGGCCCGCGACCCGAATATGTTCTGGAATAAGGAGACAGGAGAGTGGAACTTAGTGTTGGCTCACGCTCTTGACCATGAAATGCTTTTCTTCACCTCTCCGGATCTGAAGACATGGACGCTCCAAAGCGGCTTTGGCAAGGGAGAGGGGTCTCAGGATGGTGTATGGGAATGCCCCGACCTGTTCGAACTCCCCGTGGCCGGCACTAACGAGAAGAAGTGGGTACTGATCTGCAATATCAATCCCGGTGGACCATTCGGGGGCTCTGCAATCCAATATTTCACCGGTGATTGGGATGGCAAGACATTCAAGGCTGATACAGATGCAAATGGAAAAGTGCCTACTAAATGGCTTGACTACGGCAAGGACAATTATGCTCTTGTGAGCTGGAGTGACGCGCCTGACGGAAGGCGTACGGCAATCGGCTGGATGAGCAACTGGCAATATGCGGCAGAAGTGCCGACCACACAATTCCGCAGTGCAAACACTCTGCCACGCGAGATAGGACTTTTCAAGGGTCCTGATGGCATGATCTACGCTTCAAGCGCACCATCTCCCGAACTGACTTCACTTCGTGGCAAGTTGACTCTGAGCAAGGGTAGCCTAAAGGCCGGGAAAAATGCTGTCAACTTCTCCCTCCCTTCCAACAACAGCGGCATCTGCGAGATCCTTCTCGATATAGATGCAGCAGGCAAGGAAGCAGTGACTCTCACTCTTTCAAACAAGAGCGGCAACAAGGTGGATATGGTATATGACGCTGAGAAGCATACACTTTCGTTTGATCGCCGTGAAAGCGGATTGGTAGACTTCAGCGAAAACTTCCCGGCTGTGACAGTGTCGCCGACATTTGAGACTCAAGGCAAGATCTCACTCCGGATTTATGTCGACAAGTCGAGCATCGAGGTGTTTGGCAATGACGGACAGTTTGTATTGACAAATCTTGTCTTCCCGGTTGAACCATACAGCACTTTGTCTGTTTCGTCTAAGGGAGGGAAGGCTAAGATCAGCAATCTCAAAGTGTACTCACTTAATGCATAATTTTTTTAATTCATAATTCATAATTCATAATGCATAATGCATAATTGGCTTCTGGCAAGTTAATGCAAATTATGATTCTTATGATGTATCTGTTAATATTAATATAATACGCAAAAAAAGGAAATATATGGCACAAACCGTTGCAACCGATCGCAAATCGTCTATGATGCAGATAATCCCAGTGATGCTCTGTTTCTTCTCCATGGGCTTTGTGGATCTCGTAGGCTCCGCCACAAACTTTGTGAAGGTTGACCTCAATTTGTCAGGCGCCCAGGCCGGCTTCATCCCCTCTCTTGTATTCTTCTGGTTTCTTATCTTCTCGGTGCCGACAGGCATGCTGATGAATAAGATCGGGAGAAAGAAGACAGTGATACTTTCGCTTCTTCTCACGCTTCTTTCGCTTGTAATCCCAATCTTTGGTGAAGATTACTATACGATGCTTGCAGCCTTCTCTCTTCTTGGAATCGGCAATGCCGTGATGCAGACATCTCTCAACCCGTTGGTGTCGGGACTTATCAATCCTTCAAAACTGGCTTCGACGCTTACTTTCGGCCAGTTTGTGAAAGCACTTGCATCTCTGCTTGCACCTTATCTTATGGCTTGGGGCGCAGCCGCTCTGATGCCAACCTTCGGACTTGGCTGGAAAGCAGTGTTCCCGATCTTTGCAGCGATCTGTCTGCTTTCAATAGCAGCGTTGGGCGCAACTCCTATCGAGGAGGAGCAGCCTGACAAGGTGACCGGCTTTAAGGAATGCATCGTGCTTCTTCGCATACCTTTCGTACTTCTCTGCTTCCTTGGCATCATGTGTCATGTCGGCATTGATGTAGGCACCAACACATTTGCTCCGCAGATATTGACAGAGAAATTCGGTCTGAGCGTTGAGGATGCAGTGATAGGCACACAGATCTACTTCTATTTCCGTACCGGTGGTTGCCTTTTGGGCTCCTACATTCTTGCCAAGATGTCGGCTAAATCATTCTTTGCCTTCAGCGTCTTCTGCATGATGCTCGGCATGATCGGACTCTTTGTGGCCTCTTCACAATTCCTTGTGCTTGCAGCTATAGCATGTATCGGTTTCGGCAACTCAAATATCTTCAGTGTGGTATTCGCTCAGGCACTCAACCGCCAGCCT
>CAYNPB010000260.1:0-2989 GCA_964399005.1 uncultured Sangeribacter sp. | reverse complement strand
TTTTTGCTTCTGAAAAGCCCCTTACTCTTCCCGACTCGGGCTGCCGCACGCGGACCCAAGCTGAGCATCGCTTCGCTCGCTCTCGCGGATAGCCTCTGTACCAGCTTTCCTACTCCTCCCCAAAAATGCCCTCCTCTCAATAGCATCATCCGCGCCAGCAAGCGAAGCGCAGCTCAGCCCATGTCCGCGTGCGGCAGCCCCTGTCGCGAAGCCCTCCAAAGCACCCCACAAAAGCAATAATTAAAAAAATCCGCGAAAATCCGCTCGCCTCAGCGAGAAAGGCGGCGAAGCAAGCCATCCGCGTTGCCTGCCATCAAAACCAATCCCTTAACTCGACAAGGCGAGTTGATCCTCACTTCCGAGAGCATCCTTCCCCGTCATCAACGCTTACTCCGCGAGCTCTCTGCCCCTCTGCGTGATAATCCTCCTTCAAGATATCTTCATTCAAGCTCCGAGTAATGTCGCTTGTCTGCTTCCGGAAAAGGGGGTCTCACGCAGAGGCGCAGAGGGCTCGCAAAGGAGGGGCTTCTTCTATTGAGGCCATTGCCGATTAAGGCAGCAGAGCACGCAAAGGCTCGCTCCTCTTCGCTCCGCATTGCATGAATGAGGCAGACTCGGTAAAGACTTGTCAAAAGAAGCGTTACTGAAGCAAAAGGTAATATGCAATGCGAAGCGCAGCGAGCGAGCCTCCGCGCCCTCTGCTGTCTTAGTAGTCATAGCCCCCGTCATCAACGCTTTCTCCGCGAGCCCTCCGCCCCTCTGCGTGATCCCCCTTCCGAAGAAAAGCCGTCTTTGAGTAGCAAGCGCGCTCCGCGCGCGCCCTTAAGCCTCCCCCTCAGAAAATCCCCAAAAGAAAGAAATCCTCCCCAGCGCCCTCCGCCCCTCAGCGCCCTCTGCGTGATCCCATCAAGTCAAACTGAGTAGCAAGCGCGCTCCGCGCGCGTCAGTCGATCGCCATTTATCTGATTTTAGGCATCAGATATTTATCGACAAGTTTCTGCATATCCTCAACCGATATATTTGCCAATCCTTTAGAAGAGATTGAAGAATGATCCGGGGTATTCTGACGCAAAATATATTTTTGCATCCCTCCATCTATTGTGGCTACGAGATGATAATTGCCTTTAAAAGCTGGCTCAATGTGAGCATCGGTCACGATATGGCTTCCTATCGTAAAAGAATCACATTTCTCTTTTTCTATCAGATCCCAAGATAAGAGATGTCTCTGGATGCAGGCCTCAATTCGGCCTATCCACTCTTCATTTACTCCATTTTTCTGAGCCAACACCCTAAACGACGTTAATGTGGAAGCAACCTCCCGGATTGTAGTCTCTGCATCCTTGATTCCACATTCTTCTGCAAAAGAAACAACGTCTTCTTTCGTAATATCCTGAAGTTTACCTCCTATCATCAGACAATGTTCCTTATTTGGCGTAAATCCTCCCGAATCGAAAATAAAAGTCATATCGTAGGCCGGTGATAGTCTCCATTCTCCTTCCCGATTCATGATAAATGTGAAATTTTTGTTGTGATCATCTGTGTTATTGGAAAGGATATTGAAGACGAGTCTGCGGAATATCTCCTGACAATCACTCTCCGGAAGCCTAAGTTTGCGGCAAACGGTCAGCATATTCTCATAGCTGTCCGCATCCGGGTGGATTGCGGCAAGAGTCTGCGTATGTAATTTCCCAGTTCGGTCACGGTCGAATCTCTTTGTGAGAAAATGATTCACTCCTTCCACTTTCATCAGCTGAGAGTCCATCATATTTATCCCTGCTTGGATAGCCATCTCATAGTATGTATGCTCTATTTCTGCCAATGACCTGCTTTTATCTCCAAACTTCAATATGAAATATTCAAAAGTCGGATCATTTTCCACCTGTCCGCTTCTGATTTCTCCCGTCTTAGGATTCATTGCAATAATCCCTTTAGGGAGTCGCCCACCTGCTGAAGTGCCTACCGCAATTAAAGAATGGAGTGTAAGTTCCTCTTCTGCTTCAATGCAAAGAGTCTCGCGGTCTTTTTGGATTTTATCGGCTAAATCAGCTAATGCCTTTATATTGATATTATCCTTAGAATTTGGTCGCTCTATTTCAGGAATAAATTCCAAAGCTCCCATTCCTCTTTTCCCGATGAAGGCAAGCTTTTGCAAAGGAGTTACACTGCGATCGGAAAGATGATATTTCTTTCGCCATTGCTCAAATAATTGGTTGCCCCATGAATCAGGTAATGAGTCTGCTATAAAAGATGGTAATTTTTGATATATTCGCTCGTTGTCTCCAAATATGGCACGAGAACTTGCAGGATTATGTATCGATGCTACAAGAGGAGCCACATCAAGACTTCCCTGAAGAAATTCAGGATTATAATTAAAATAGGAAAGTTTACGACGTTCATCCCATCCCAGTCGGCCGATTTCTTTGCCCCATAGCAGTACTTTCAAATTCTCAGTCATGGCTCTTTCTTTTTGTGACGGATACGTTGGATTTTCTTTTTCAGTGTACTATCATAAAGATAAAGATTTTCCGGTTCATCATATAGCAAGTCATTAAGCAGGCTTATGCCTCCTACTGCTTTCATTAGCAGCAGAAAAGTCGATAGATTTATATTGGTGGCAATCCCATTCTCAAATCTTTGGATCGTGGGAATGGTAAGTCCCGCCTTTTCTGCTACATCTCTTTGCGTCAGTTTGGCAAGCAACCGGAGATCCTTAAACTTCTTACCGAGCAGACGCACCAATTCAGGCGCTGAATATACTGAAAAATCATCCATCATAACACCAAATATCTTTTCATTTAATGCTTTAAAATGACCTTAAAACAAATGATATTTATATTTAGCCACAAAGATAATTCTTTTCTACCTCAATACCAAATTATCCCCCAATTATTTTCATTGAAAATCACCCCAAAATCATCATTGAAATAATCATTTTATCAAAATCATCATTGAAATAATCATTTTATCGAAATCATCATTACAATAATCA
>CAYNPB010000259.1:0-2994 GCA_964399005.1 uncultured Sangeribacter sp. | reverse complement strand
GGAATTGCCTGAGAAATGGGAGATGTGCCGAACAGAGATGGAAGAAATATTGTTCTTAATAAAAAACATGGATAAAATGGATAACACGTCATTGGCATATCGTGAGGGGAGATTCACGGAGATTTTTGATGCAGCCAGAAGCAACAGGCTCAGGGAGGATCAGGTGGTAGCCTACAGCCAATCGCTTGAGAAACTACGCGATACACAGAAAGGTTTGACCTTCGCCGCAGACAAAGCACGTGCCGAAGGACGAGCCGAAGGTCGCGTCGAGGGTCTCGCCGAAGGACGAGCCGAAGGACTCGTCGAGGGGAAAAAGGAAATCGCAAGAAAGATGATTCGAGAAGGAGTTGATCCAAGGCTGATCGCATCCTTCACCGGACTTTCAGAATCAGAAATCAGGAATCTATAATTTTTTTGAAAGCAATATCCCAATTTATTTGGGAATAGTTATTCTAAAATAACTCATCTTTCGCAAGGTCTTACATTTCTCACGCAGAGTAAGCGCAGAGGAGCAGAAGTTCTATTGAAAAAGCTTCTAGACACGGATATTGCAAGCTCGCAAAACAGAGCGGGCTGTTTGTCCCCATACACGTTATCCTCCTCCCCTCTGGGATGCACCTTTCGAAAACCAACTTTGAGTAGCAAGTGAGCTCCGTGCGTGTCCTTAAGCTCCAAAAAAAGTGGAATCTTGCAATACAAAGGATTAATTTGATTCGGCGCAATCTGTATTTTGCTTTTCGCTCTTTTTTCAAGAAAATGATTTTCAATAAATTTAACTAAAAAATCTTGCCATTCTCATAATTAAGTCTTAATTTTGCCTTTTTAAGACAATTACTAATATATTAACCCAATTATTAACCTAAATCATTTTTCTTTATGAAAAAAATTTACATCACGGCACTTGTGACGCTCTTCTGCTTTGCAGCAAACGTAAATGCTGAAGAAGGAACAACTAATGCCACGGTAAAAATGACCTATGTGGATTTTAGTAATCCCGACAAATCTTTCGGTGAAATAGCCGAAGGAGAATCTGCTCAGTCAGGCTTCAACAAGATTGACAATAAGACCGTTGGTTTTGGCAATACAGGATGGGGCGTGAACTACATCACATATCTTCAAGTTGACGCTTCCAAAATCGAGGGCAATATCATATCCGCTACTCTGACATTCGAGGGTTCCGGTTCTACAGATAGCAAGCGCACAACAGGATGGGGAGTAGGCTACAATGATTCAGAATGGTCAGCCGATATGACATACAACACCGCAGACAAAAACATTACTACGATTGGCGATGTAAAATGGACCTCTACTAAATCTGCCGAGACATTCGAAAATTTCTCTTTCGACATCACAGAAGCTGTCAATAACGCAAAGGATGGGGTTGCAACTATCCTTGTCTACGAGACAGCTGCAGCCGGTGGTTATATCAAAAATCCAAAGGTTGAAATCAATTGGACTACAGAAATCACCTACAATATCACTTTCAAGGAAACAAACAATGCTGAAGTGACTGTTACCATTGACGGCAAGGACGTAACCACAGGAACATCGCTTACTGATGGAACATATACCTTCAAAGCCACAGCTTCAGGCTTCAAGGACTATGACGGTGAATTCACAGTTGAAGGAGCTGAGAAAGAAGTGGAATTTACCATGACTCCGAAAGACATATGGAATTATACCTTAAATGCTGTTGATTCAGAAGGTGAATTTCTTGGAGAATTAAACAAGGGTACAGGATTTGAGAATGAGAATGTAACATATTATTATCCTGCATACTATCTTGTTGATAATACTCTCTTATCCAAAGCCAAGAATGGCTCTAATCCTTATTGGGGCGCAACTGCTATTCTCGATAGCGAAAACGTAGAGTTCAGTGTAACTTATGATGGAGATGTTATCTCTGATGTTGTGTTCTACAAAGAAGCAGAGGATATGGATGGTTTCATCCCAAGAGATACCAACAACGCTACCGTCCGTTGCTCTAATGGTCAGGGAGGTACGGTAGATGGAGAAGAAAGCGACATCCTTCTCACTAAACTTCCGGCAGGAAAATATCAAATTTTTGGTCAAGTTTGGGGTACTAATGGTCTGACTGCCGGTGTCAAAATTAAGGCTTCTACTGAAGGAGACGAAGACCAAGATCTCTGGACTCTTGAATCAACAGGAAGTCTTACCAGCGGCACATCAGAGGAATTCGAACTTGCCGAGGAAACTGATCTGTATGTCTACACTACAGGAGGAAACAAAGATCACATGCTCGACCTTATATACATCACAGGTAAACCAGAAGTAGGCTTGGCAATCGACAGCGTTGATGCTGACAATGCTGATGTCAAGTGGTTTAACCTTCAGGGTATTCAAGTTGCAAAACCGACTACTCCGGGTCTTTACATCCACAATGGAAAGAAGATTATCGTCAAATAATTTTGACTATAGAATTTTGAATTATTACTTCTGAATTCCAATTCAAAATCTAATCCATACCTAAAGGACGCATCCACACGATGCGTCCTTTTTTTGTGTAGTAAGCGCACTCCGTGCGCGTCCTTAAGCGTCAAAAGGCAAAATTTCTTAAATTCATATTCATGCTCAAAAGCCTCCCCCTTTAGGGGGTAGGGGGCTTCTTCGTGTGCTTTCGCTGACCGATTGAATATCATTGTCAGCATGATTTTTACATGATTTTTCACAAAATTCAGAAACTTTAAAAAAAATATGCCAGAATATTTGCAATCTTAGAATACATTTATTAAATTTGCGCACGAATTGATTATCTCTTACGGAGTGATAACCATGGTGGCAGGGCTCCCGGCTTGCTGAAGGGGAGGGGATGGCTTTTCGGATTTATCCTCCTGACTATTGTCTCTTGATTACCCCTTTAGGGGATTAGGGGCACGTAACACAGCCTTATAAATCAACATAATATTAACCTATACAAAATTTTCATTCATGAAAAAATTCTTACTAACCATGGTCGCCGCGGCATTCTGCTCC
>CAYNPB010000258.1:0-2998 GCA_964399005.1 uncultured Sangeribacter sp. | reverse complement strand
ATGGACTCTGCAAGCTGCATCGGCTGCGGCGCATGTGTGGCTGCCTGCAAGAATGGCTCTGCAATGCTCTTCGTCAGCGCAAAGATCAGCCAGCTCTCGCTGCTCCCGCAGGGTGAAGTGGAGAAGGATCGTCGTGTCCGCGCAATGGTAGCCAAGATGGACGAGCTCGGCTTCGGCAACTGCACCAACACAGGTGCTTGTTCAGCTGAATGCCCGAAAAACATCAAGCTCTACAACATCGGCCGCATGAACCGCCAGTTCATCGCCGCCAAGAGCAAAGAATAATCCCATCCTCAAATAGAAACATCCCCAAAAGGATAAATCTAAATAGGAAAATACTAAAGCAAAAAGAAAGTCGGAGAGGCCCCAACCTCCCCGACTTTTTTATAATACACTCCACATTCGGGAGCATTCAATTTTGCAAATGTCTGAGATCCCTGCAGCTCATCATTCTGCCTATAAAACACCTGCTCCAATGTCCTCAATATAAAGCCAAGGCCATCCGGCCTATCTCATGCAATCCCTTTATTATGCGAGCGCGGGAAGATGGTCGTGGTTGCTTAATCCCTGTAGCATAATGAGAGAGCTGCTTTTGGTTGATTCCCGTGGCTCTGCTAATTGCGGCTAAGGTAGTGAATTTTTCGGCTTCCTTAAGCAGTGCGGTTGCTTCAAGATCGTATGTGATATGGTATTTTCCTGTTGAAATATAATCGGGGATGGGTTCTCCGCTTTCTTTTAGCCCTTCTATGTGAAACTCAAAAGAATCCTCAAATTCTTTCTTAAAATCTTCGAGAGTAGACGCTGCCACCAGCACTGCTCCAATTTCGGGGTCACCTATCCCTCCATTAAAATTTTCACCAGACCAACTGACTAATACTTTTATTTCTTTTGTTTCCATAAAATTCATATTTTTGATATCACTTCCATCCTGCTTGTTTCCAAATGCTATTCAAGATAAATTGTTCAAGCACTTGGTTCGGTTTCCCATTCACAGTTACAGTTCCTGGTTTTGATGTATGCTTGAATTGGCGATGGCTACCCTTGGTTCTCACAAGAACCCATCCATCATCCTCAAGCATCTTAATGACATCCTTTGTTTTATACTTATTCACGCACTATCTAATTGCACCGCAAAGGTAGTTATTATTCTACTATTAAACAATCCTGATGCTGAAAATGTTCCTGATTTTTTCATTAACATATCTTTTTATATGCCTTTGACTCTTGGCCCTTGCTCCTTAATATCATCCCCTCCTTCTCTCTGCTAAAATTGCATTTCTCTATCCATTCATCTTCTAATCTCTTGGGTGTAGTAGCATATGTTTCTCATCCAATCGCACGGACCCATTCAGCATAATTGGTCGCAATCGGAAAGAAAAAGAATGGAGGAAGCTTTCATAATAGCCATCCGGGATGTCGATGGCTTGCGAGAGATTGCAAGCGCATAAGGGGGGAGCCGCAGGTGAGTCACAGCTAAAAGGAGCGTCGGGCTTAAAATTAGAATACAAAAGCTTTTTCTATAAATTTTCTTAATTTGTGGGGATTTGTTTGGAGGGTCTTTATTTTTTGATTATCTTTGTCTATTGTTTCTTTTTAACCTAAAATATACCTAATAACCCTAAAATAGACATACCTAATAGATGAAGAAAATACTATGCGCAGCACTGGCGCTCGCTTCTCTGGCTTCATATGCCTCCGAGCGTAGCGAGACTCTCCTGAAAAACTGGAACTTCTCTCAGGATTCCCTCAAATGGAATCCCGTAACAATCCCTCACGATTGGGCCATCTACGGTCCCTTTGACCGCGAGACTGACCTCCAGAAGGTTGCAGTGGAGCAAAACGGCGAAAAAGTTGCCACTTGGAAGACCGGGCGCACCGGTGGCCTCCCTTACATCGGCAAAGGTTTCTACACAACTACCTTCAATATCCCCGATACTCCCAATCGCAGCTATGCTCTCGTCTTCGACGGCGCTATGAGCAATGCCCATGTCTATGTCAATGGCAAACTCGCCACCATGTGGCCCTACGGCTACAACTCATTCTACGTAGATGTAACTCCCTTCGTGCATATTGGTGATAACAACCTCGAGGTCTCCCTCGAAAACAAACCCATGTCTTCACGCTGGTACCCGGGTGCCGGACTCTACCGTAATGTCAAACTCATCTCTACCGACAAAGTCCATGTCCCTGTATGGGGCACTCAGCTCACCACCCCCTACGTCGGCAAGGAGTATGCCACAGTCCACCTCATCACCTCGCTCGAAGGTGTCAACAAGGGGGATAAGGTGACGCTTACTACCGAAATCACTGCTCCCGACGGCAAAGTAGTGGCCACTGATACCCACGACTATAAGATATATCCGGGAGTTAATCTCACTCAAAACTTCCGTGTAGACAACCCCGACCTCTGGAACCCCGAAAATCCAGCCCTCTATCGCGCCACTACAAAAGTTATAGTAGATGGCAAGACCGCCGACGAGTATTCCACACGTTTCGGCATCCGCAGCATCGAAGTAAGGGCAGGGGAGGGCTTCTTCCTCAATGGTGAGAAAATTCAGTTCAAGGGGGTCTGCAACCATCATGACCTTGGTCCTCTCGGTGCTGCTATCAATAAATCCGCACTCCGCCATCAGCTCGAGCTCCTAAAGGATATGGGTGCGAATGCAGTCCGCACATCCCACAATATGCCGGCTCCCGAGCTCGTGGAGCTCTGCGACGAAATGGGCCTCATGATGATGATAGAGCCTTTCGACGACTGGGGGTTCCGCCCGAAATCCAAAAACGGCTATGGCTCCATATTCAACGAATGGGCTGAGCGCGACGTGCAGAACATGGTGCGCCAATACCGCAACAATCCTTCTGTGGTGATGTGGTCGATCGGCAACGAAGTTCCTTCACAGTGGGGTCCCGACGGACTTCAGGAACTCACGATGCTTCAGGATATAGTGCATCGTGAAGACCCGACACGCCCCGTCACCTGCGGCATGGATCAGGTGAA
>CAYNPB010000257.1:0-3009 GCA_964399005.1 uncultured Sangeribacter sp. | reverse complement strand
TAAAAGACCTTAAACCGGAGCTAATCTGGAAATGCTTCGACGAAGTGACCAAAGTTCCGCGTCCCTCCTGCCATGAAGAGCAGATAAGAAATTTCCTCATAGACTTTGCTAAGAAACATAACGTAGCCGTCAAGACAGATGAATGCGGCAATGTATTGATGCACAAAGCCGCAACTCCGGGACTGGAGAATGCTCCCACAGTGATATTGCAGGCTCATATGGATATGGTAGCCGAGAAAAACGGAGGTGTAGAGCATGACTTCATGAAAGACCCTATCGACACCTACATCGACGGAGATTGGGTAAAGGCGCGTGGCACAACTCTCGGCGCCGACAACGGAATTGGCATCGCAGCAGCAATGGCAGTCATGATCGATCCAACACTCAAGCATGGTCCGGTAGAGGCTCTTTTCACCGTTAATGAAGAAATCGGACTTGAAGGAGCTCAGAATCTTGGAGAAGACATGCTCGGAGGCAACATCCTCATCAATCTTGACTCGGAAGATGATGGAGAAATCTTTGTAGGATGCGCCGGCGGCATTGACACTACAGCATGGTTTGAATTCAAACGCTCGCTTGCTCCCGATCATTTTTCATATATGAAAGTCAGCGTCAGCGGACTTCTTGGCGGCCATTCAGGAGGCGACATCCATCTTGAACGCGCAAATGCCAACAAGCTCGTAGCCCGATTCCTTTGGAACTGCTCTCAGAAGTGGAATCTTGAGCTTGTGAAGTTTGATGGCGGCAATCTCCGCAACGCCATCCCACGCGAAGCTCATGCAATATTCGGAATAGAGACTAAGTTGGCAGCCGACGTAAAGGCAGCTCTGTCAGACTACGCCGTTGAGATAGCAAAGGAATACTCTGGAATCGAGCCCTCGATCAATATCGTCATTGAAGACACTGACAAACCGGAATATAGCATCGACCAGACCACTTCTCTTGCTCTTGTAAGAGCTCTCTACAGCGCTCCACACGGAGTAATATCCATGAGCCGCGACATCGAGGGACTCGTAGAGACCTCCACCAACCTTGCAGCCGTGAAGATGGAGGAAGACAACAAGATAAAGGTGACTACATCTCAGCGTTCAAGCGTGGAGAGCCGCAAATACGATATAGCAGGGCAAGTAGAGGCTCACTTCCAGCTTGCCGGAGCCAAGGTAGACCACTCTGACGGCTATCCGGGATGGGCTCCCAACATGAACTCCCCTATCATGAAGATTGCAGCTGAATCTTATGAAGAACTCTTTGGAGTGAAACCTGCCATCAAAGCCATCCATGCAGGACTTGAATGCGGACTTTTCCTTGCTAAATATCCGCATCTCGACATGGTAAGCTTCGGACCTACAATGACCGGAGTCCATTCACCTGACGAACAACTTCTCATACCAACCGTCGACAAATTCTGGCGTCATCTTTGCCTGACACTTGAAAAAGTGGCAAAATCATGAGACGCATACTACTTACAGCAACCGCAATATTTTTGTCAGTCTCCTGTCTAAATGCGGAGACTGACAAAAATACCGATAAAAAGACGAAGGCTGCCCGGACGGATTCCACAAAGACAGAAGTGCCGGCCTCGCAGTCTATCGACAAAGAGATGTCGGAGATGGTGTCGCTGGTGCTTACTGAAATGCCGGCAGGCGACGAAAAAGTAAGGTATAAGACACTCACTGATGAAGACTTCAAAATTGTTGCAAAAGAACTTGGAGTGGAAGTAGCGGCAATAAAAGCTGTAGTTAAGATTGAAGCCGGACCAAAACTTGAGGGCTTCTGGGCTCCCGGGGTTCCTGTGGCCAATTATGCCCAGTCTCTTTTCAACAAATACAAGAGTAAGGGCACAGGACGCAAAATCAAGGATGCAAAAGTCCCTTCAGGACTGACAGGATATGCACTCAAAGAATGGACATCGCTGACAAATGCCCGCAAGATCAATGCGGATGCTGCAGACATGGGCACATACTGGGGAATGTTCCAGATCGGAGGATTCAATTATAAACTATGTGGATGCAAGAGCGTCGAGGAAATGGTAGAGAAGGTATGTGACTCCGAATTCAGTCAACTCGAGATGTTTGCAGTCTTTATCCGCAATTCCGGAATGCTCGATGCCCTCAAGAAAAAGGATTGGGCAGCCTTTGCAAGAAGATATAACGGTCCTTCCTACGCAAAGCGAGGCTACCACACCCGCATGGCTAAGGAATATGCCAATTTCAAGGGCAAAGAAAAGAAGTGATAGGGATATAGATTAATAAGAACAAAGGATTAACTTATGAAGATAACGGATCTTAAGCCGAAGCTCGTCTGGGAATGCTTCGATGAAATAACAAAAGTGCCGCGTCCTACACATCATCTTGCCAAGATGAAAGACTTCCTCGTAGGATGGGCGGAAAAACATGGATTGAAATATGCCACTGACGAGGTGGGCAACGTAGTGATGTATTGTCCTGCCACACCCGGCCACGAAAATGCTCCTACTGTTGTGCTTCAAGGTCATCAGGACATGGTGGCTGAGAAGAGAGGTGATGTAGCGCACGACTTCCTCAACGACCCCATCAAGACAGTAGTGGAAGGAGATTGGGTACGTGCAGAAGGCACCACACTCGGTGCTGACAACGGGCTTGGATGCGCGTCAGCCATGGCAGTAATGATCGACCCCGATATCGTGCATGGACCTATAGAGGCCCTCTTCACTGTAGATGAGGAGCAAGGTCTGACGGGAGCCAATGGTCTTGACGCTTCAATGATAAGCGGAAGAATCCTTCTCAATCTTGATTCTGAAGAACATGGTATGATAGTGATCGGATGCGCCGGCTCGATGTGCACAATTGCCACTTATCCTATTGAGGAAGTGGAGGCTCCGGAAGGTCTGGTCTGGTATGAAGTGCATATCGATCATCTTAAAGGTGGCCACTCCGGCATGGAGATACATCTTGGACGCGGCAATGCCAATCAGCTGCTTGCACGCTTCCTTTGGCTTGCAGAAGATGAGTTTGGAGAAATCATGCTCAG
>CAYNPB010000256.1:0-3250 GCA_964399005.1 uncultured Sangeribacter sp. | reverse complement strand
CTACACCGATTGGTTTCTTGGAAAGGAGGATTGTCTCACCAGGATTGTCGCTTGGGATGATTTCTCCTTCGATGTGGCGAGCGAAAGAAGCCATGTATTCGAAGTAGCCGATGGTGGCATCAACTTCGATTGTAGCCCAATTTCGGGTCTTACCTTGCTCGCGCATTATGATTTCGATAAATTCGTTGCGACGCTCCTTAATGCCTTCAGCGATCTTAAGAAGGTAAGCGGCGCGCTGGATGGCTGGGGTCTTTTCCCAAGCCTTCTGAGCCTTGCGGGCTGCATCGAGCGCCTCTTCTACGTCTGCCTTATCGGCTTCCGGCTGACGAGCGATCACCTCTTCGGTAGATGGGTTAAGGACATCAATCCATTTGCCGGATTTGCTTTCAACGAATTTACCGTTGATATACATTTTTAAGTTCTTCATGTGTAGGTATATTGGTTAGTTAGTTAGTTTTGAACAAAGGTAAGAAAAAATTTTGGCTTTTGCAAGAATTTTTGGAATTTTGTGTTCACTTTGCCTTCACCGCATCTTATATGTAATCAGGAGAGATTGACTATGGTGATTCCGGCGCCTCCGAAACGGACATCCTCGTCGTGGTATGACTCAACGTTTGGATTCACCCGGAGTTGCTCTCGAATTAAGGTTTTTAATATGCCGTGGCCGGTGCCATGGAGTATTCTGACTTTTTGTGCTGAGAACTGGACGGCATCGTCTAAGAAATATGTCACTGCCTGTATTGCTTCATCGGCACGCATACCTCTCACGTCAATTTCATTTTTAAAATTGAGCTGACGACGACGGCTGTCTTCTGAAGTCTGACTTGACATCGTAAGAGTCTGTGAAGCGGCTGATTGCTTGGGCTTTTGCGCCGGAGACAGACGAGAAATATCCACAGTGGTTCTTAATGGACCGAATGCCACTTCTGCCTTCTTCCCTTTTATGCTTATAATCTGACCGACAGACCCTGATCCATCCATCTTCACATAATCGCCCGAACCCAACTCCACTTTTTGCACAATCGGCTTGCTCTTACTTGACGACTCATCACGGGATTTTTTGCTCTTATGCTTCAACGGCTTAAGAACCTCTGGAACAGATTTCTCTTCAGAAGGTTCCTTGAGGCTTTCCTTATAATCTTCAAGTTCACGACGAATCTGACGGGTGCGTTCTTTTTCAGCCTCTGCATTCTTGATGTCTCGAATAGCCTTTTCAAGACGGGCATTGGCAGACTTAAGGATCTCCTGAGCCTCTTCGCGCGCATCCTTCAGAATATCGGCACGTTTCTGCTTGAGGTCGGAAGCTGTGTCCTCATATTTTTCAAGGAGTTTATCAAGATGCTGCTCCTTTTCCTTGATGCTCTGACGCTTATTGCTCCAATATTTTCGGTCGCGGGCAATATCCAGAAGATACTTGTCAGAATTGACATAATCGGAGCCAACAAGTTCTTTAGCCATGTCTATCACCTCTGCCGGGAGACCGATATTTCGAGCAATCTCAATTGCAAAAGAGCTACCAGGATTTCCAACTGATAGTTGGAAGGTAGGGCGAAGATGCTGACGATCGTAAAGCATAGCTCCATTTATAAATCCGTCAGTATCATCTGCAAAAGTCTTAAGATTCTGATAGTGAGTGGTAACAATACCGAAGCATCCTGACTCGCCGAGACGTGAAAGGATAGCCTGAGCGAGAGCCCCTCCTATCTGAGGTTCGGTTCCGGAACCCATCTCGTCTGCAAGCACGAGAGTAGCAGGACCTGATCTGCGAAGAAACTCCTTCATATTCCGAAGATGGGATGAATATGTAGAGAGATCATTCTCCATTGATTGTTCGTCGCCAATATCCACCAGAATATTCTTAAAAATACCCATATGAGAGTTGTCAAAAAGTGTCGGAAGCAGCCCGCATTGCATCATATATTGCACGATTCCTACCGTTTTTAGCGCTACGGATTTACCTCCTGCATTGGGTCCGGAAATTATAAGGAACCTATGCTTGGAATCAAGATGCAGATTCATCGGCACAACACTCCTACCCTGCTGACGCAGAGTCAGAAACAAAACAGGATGAAAAGCGTTATACCAATCAATCTCGGGCTTCTTCTCAACATGGGGAAGAGAAGCATTGACAAGATTGGCAAATTGAGCCTTGGCTTTGATAAAATCAAGATAACCAATAGATAGACATCCGGCCTCAATAAGGTCGATATCCGGTCGGATGATATTGGCAATAGAAATAAGGATTCTTACTATCTCCCTTCGTTCCTGCATCTGGAGTTCGCGAAGACGGTTGCCGGCCTCCACAACCTCAGCCGGTTCGATAAACACAGTCTTACCGGTAGCTGACTCATCATGAATGATGCCATTAATATGGCGTTTCATTCCCGCAGATACAGGAAGCACCATGCGCCCATCACGCATGGACGGAGCCACATCCTTATCGATGATACCTTCGGCAGCTGCTCGGTCAAGTACCTTCCTCATTGCTCTTGCTATAGAACCATTGGCAGAGCTAATGCTTCTTCTAATTTCAGCCAATTCAGGAGAAGCATTGTCCTTGACTTCTCCGAACTTATTGATGCATCGTTCAATTTCGCGCTCAATGTTAGGGAAAGATACCAGACTCTCAAATTCTTTCTTTAGTTCAGGATAGAGAGGTGTCACGCCATCCTCATCTGAACGGGAGAAGAAACTTCTGACTTCAGAAATGGACGCCAACATCTTTCCGAGTGCATTCAAACGGTCAGCGGCCATAAACGAACCTGAAGCTTTGATCTCATTGAGATATGGAATGACGTCGTAGACGTTTGAACCAGGGAGGTCAGACCCCGATTTAATAAGAGATAGCATCTCACTGGTCTGTCGGAGAAGTTTCAAGACTGTATCATAGTCAGAGGAAAAGGACATGGCTTCTACAGCATCTTTACCCATACGAGAAGTGCAGAGATTTGCTATTTCTGCACGGATAGAGTCGAAGCCGAGTTTAATTTCGATATCTTTATTTAATTCAAAATTCATAATGCATAATGCATAATTAAGAGTTTTATCCCTATTATAAGGATAAAAGAAAAGGCATATCAAAGGGTGGAATCATGCCGAGCAACGGAATGAAACCACCCTTGTATCCACAAATTACCTATCACAAATACAGGAAAGAGAAGTGTGGGAAAGCGGTAGAATAAAGCTTAGGCTTTCTTAGCGTTTTCCTCTTCGAGGATTTTGACGGCCATATCATAGATAGTAGTGTCGT
>CAYNPB010000255.1:0-3268 GCA_964399005.1 uncultured Sangeribacter sp. | reverse complement strand
TGTGAAGACCTATCTGACGGTCAACACCGTGATCTACGACAACGACATGGATCTGCTCCACAAGATAATAGACCGCGCTCATGCCGCCCACATCTCAGCTATCATTGCTTCTGACATGGCGGCTATCCTCTATGCCCGACAGATTGGGCAAGAGGTGCATATCTCGACACAGGTGAATGTGACCAACATCGAAGCTGTGCGCTTCTATGCGCAGTTTGCCGACGTGATGGTGCTGGCCCGCGAGCTCAATCTCGATCAGGTGAAGGCAATTCATGAGGCTATCGAAAAGGAGGGTCTGAAAGGACCTAACGGGGAGCCTATACGCCTGGAGATGTTCTGCCACGGGGCTCTATGCATGGCGGTGAGCGGAAAATGCTATCTATCGTTGCATCAGATGAATTCAGCCGCCAACCGCGGAGCCTGCACACAGATATGCCGCCGCTCCTACACCGTGACAGATAAGGAGACGGGGGATCAACTCGAGGTGGACAACCAGTATATAATGAGCCCGAAAGACCTGAAGACCATTCATTTCCTCAACAAGATGGTGGATGCCGGGGTGCGTGTATTCAAGATTGAGGGACGCGCGAGGGGTCCGGAATATGTGAAGGAAGTGGTGGAATGCTATTCGGAGGCTCTGGAGGCAATATGCACCGGGGATTTCAGCGACGAGAAACTTGCCGGCTGGGAAGAGAGGCTCGCGAAGATATTCAACCGCGGATACTGGGATGGCTATTACTTAGGGCAGCGATTAGGGGAATGGAGCGGAAAATATGGCAGCAGCAGCACGAGGGTGAAGGAATATGTGGCTAAGGGCATCAGGTATTACGACCGACTGGGTGTCGGTGAGTTCCAGATGGAATGCGGAGTGCTGAAGCCGGGCGATGAAGTGGTGGTGACGGGCCCGACTACGGGGGCTTTGATCTTCAAGGTGGAGGAGCTTCGGCTCACTACGGAGCCTGTGGCGGAAGTGAAGAAGGGGGATCGCTTTTCGATGCCGGTGCCGGAGAAGATCCGGGCTTCGGATCGGCTTTACCTTTGGAGGGAAAAAAGGGAGCGTAACGCGTAGTGCGTAGTGCGTAACGCGTAGTGCGAATCTTAATGAACTAAAAGAGAGGATTGTTGTTGTAATGATAATGATGTTTAATTATAAATAGAAATGACTATGAAGACAATCAATCAGCTTGCAGTAGGCGCAGCCGTTCTTTTGAGCGCAGCCACACTCTCTTCCTGCTCTGAAGACAAGAACGAAATGATCGGCACTTGGAGCTCTTCAACTCCTGAAGTGGTAGTTCCGGCTATCGAAGGGGCCACATCAGCTACCGCTATCACTACTTTCGAATTTAGCGAAGGCACAGAGAAGAGCAATGGTCCGGTGAAATTGACTAAGGATTATACTATTACTGCTCCTGACTCAGTGGGCAATGCAATCAATTATACTGTAAAGGCTTCTATCGAGGGTAAATGGACCCGCGAAGAGAAGGGTGATGACGACTATTATCTTTCTTTCGACCAAAACTCTCTTGATGTAGCTGGCGTAGATGCTCCTGACGGTCTTGGTGCAGTGACAGCTAATTTCCTTGGTAATCTTGCTCAATATCAGAAGATTGAGGATGTTGACGTCACTAAGGATGGCAGTGTGCTGAGCTTCGAGCTTAGTAATGATGCTAAGGTTAGCTTTACAAAGAAGTGAAGTGCGTAATGCGTAATGATTAAGCAGCTGTGTACATGTACACAGCTGCTATTTTTATTTCTTTTCTTTTTGAGATCGCTGGCCTATTGACCTCATAAGGCCATTAAGCATCTTGTCTATTTCCTCTAATTCATTAAAAATAGGAATCATCTGACTTTCTGAAATGTATTCAAGATCAACACAAAGCATAAGTTGTGTCTGCAACTCAGCCAGAGATCCGCTGGCTATAGAAAGAAAGTGATAGAAGTCTCTATCTGAGGATCGACGTTGACCCTCTGCAATATTAGATGGAATAGATATTGTAGATCTTCGAATTTGATCAGCAAGAGCAAATCTCTCTTCTATTGGGAGCAATCGTACTATTTTATAAACTTCCTTTGCAATGGCCATTGAATGGGACCAAACCCTTAAATCTTTAAAATCATAACTTTTCATATTTATTAATATTACGTATTGCTTAGCGCTACTACGCGTTACGCGCTACGCAATACGTGAAAGTTAGTATTTGGGTTGGATTTGGTGGAAGACGGGGTGGAGGGAGAAGGCGAAGCTGTATTCGCCGTAGGGGAGCATGTATTGCTTCAGGGGAATGGCACCCCAGCTATTGACGCATCCGAGTCCCATCTGCGCCTTGTCGATGCAGATGTTGGTGAAGTCTGACTTCTTTACGAGAGGACCGTGGCTGTGTGGGGTGCGGTCCTTGTTGGGATAGTCGTCAAGGCTGTCGATGCTGTAGTTGAGGGCTGAGATGGAGAAGGTTCCCATTGCCTTAAATTCCAATCCATTGCCTGCGGCATTGAGCTGCTTCCAGTAGCGGACGTCGGTCTTGGTGCCTGTCTCCTGCGGACGGATGTAGGGATAGAACTGGTCGGCTACTTTCTGATTGTAGACTCCGAGGAATGTCGAGTGGTTGCGGTCGGCGTAGTTCTCTATAGGTCCACGGCCATAGTATTCGATGGCATCGAATTCCTCAGGCATCTGCATCTGCATTCCGAAGCGGAAGAGATTGCTTACTTCGGCATCCTTTTGAGCAGGAGTGAACCTCTCATTTACAATTACACTGCCATCATGCTGTATGGAATAGGATATGAGCAAGAGGCCCTTGACTGATGGCATGTCATATCGGGCCACCACGCTTACCAATCCATCACTCCCTTTTACATCGATAGTCTTCAATTCTATGAGCTTCATCTCAGGTTTGCGCCATGCCTCATACTTGCGCTGAAGTCCAGCACCGAAATCATTGTCGGTAGGAGCACGCCAGAAGTTGGGTGTGAGCTGTCCCCCTTCTGCCAAAAGCTGCATACCATCAACCTCGTATTTAGTCATGAACCCGTTGTGGCGATTAAACTCGATGAGGAAGTTTTCACCTTTCACTTTCAGGAAGTTGGAATGATTGTCGACTACCTTCAACGGCTGCGGCTGAGAATTTGGATTGGGAGCTTCCCCCTTGAGAACGAAGGGATATGGCTCTTCATTCATCGCAACCTCGAGCTGATCGCGAGCTACGGCGTAGCCTACGGGGAGGAGACCGTCGGTCTGCTTTAGGGTGTAGGCAACGTTGAGGAGCCATTC
>CAYNPB010000254.1:0-3310 GCA_964399005.1 uncultured Sangeribacter sp. | reverse complement strand
GATCCGACTGTGACTACTCCGGGTTATGGACACGGCGATTTTGCTAAGTAAATATCTCGCTGCTTAGATATTAATGAACTAATACATTCCGACTAACTATGAGATTAATAAATAAATCAATATACGCACTTGCTCTGGCGAGCATGATGGGGCTTTGGTCCTGCTCACAGGAGGAGATGCTCTCTGAAGTCGCCAATCCGGAAGGAAAGACAGTAAAATTGACCCTGACCGTGAATCGCGCTCCACAGACTCGAACATCTCTGAGCGAAGTTCAAAAAGAAGATGGTACAGGCCTCTTGAGCGAGTGGAATACAACCGACAAACTCGGAGTTATAGCTTCTGTTACTGGTAAAGTTGGTATACTGGAATTCGTTGAATACCCAGATCCAAACAACAAGAGCGTAGCAGTATTTGAAGGTACCCTTACTGGTGTGCAAGACGGACCGGTGCAAGCAAAGATTTACTATTGTGACGAATCTGTTATCGACAAATCTTCAACCCAAAAGAAAGTGGTAATTTCACTTGCCGATCAGAAATTCCATTCTTTAGAAGCATTAGCAGCTATGGATGTGCTTCATAAGAATGTGACGTTGAACGTTTCTGGTAACAATGCAACTGTAGTTCAAGATGAAATCATGCAACCCATGCTTGCATTGGCTCATTTCAATCTTTCTGGTCTTCCAAATAATTCTAAGGGAACTCTTTATATAACTAACAAGACAGCCGGTAAAATCCAAAGTGGTGCGTGGCTACGTACCTATGATGATGGTGCATTGTCGAATGGGTTCGACACTTTTATAAGTGAACTTAAAGCTGAGGTCAATGAAGATCATCAAGTCTATATGGCTCTCCCTGCTCAATACAGTGGTGGTAAATATGCCGAACTGACCTTGAGCTTCCGCTTCGTATCAACTTCTGGCGACGAATACACCTATTCATTCACTCAGCCGACAAGAGTAACAGCCGGCCTCTACTATACAGGCGAATATGACGCTACCACTAGTAAGACTAATGGCATCGAAATTCCTCTCGAAAAGGCAGTAGAAGACGATCCGGATAGTCCTGGTAATATGAAAAATTGGGGCGGTAACCATGGATCGACAGGTAGTGTCCCATCCTTTGTATTCGCAAGCTATGATAACGATTTAGCATGGGCAAGCAATACAAGATCACTGCAAGATTTTGGTTGGTATAAAACATCAACACCTCGTTATAATGCAATAAAAGATGGTCATTTGATTTCCTGGGATTATGGCGATGGACATGATGCTAAGTATTTTCAGTATGGTAGACTTTTAGGATTCCCTCTAGAAGTTATTAGTGCGGAGGTTACTATGCTATCTTATTATAAGAATCAGTATGCCAAGTATCCATTCGGAATGACCCAAAATACGAATTCACGATTGTATTACTGTTGGAGTGGTAGTAATGGCATGAATAGTCGTCCAACTTACGCAGTCTCTGATTCTTGGAATAGTGGAATGACTCCACAACAAGCAATAAATTCATCAATTATATACGTAACCGGTGATGGTGTAGATTATCTGAAATCATCATACAGAAGTAAAAATTGGGCTGAAAGAAGTGGAAATCCATGTCCTGATGGATATAGAATTCCAACTATTGATGAATTAGATGTGTTCGTTCCGTCTAAATCTTTCGAGTCTACATTAGTAGAAAATAAGACAATCAATAATGCTAATTATTGTGTAAGATGGAGGAAAATATCTAATACAAAAGTGGGAGTTACCTCAGTTAGAACAAATAATAATATTACTTCTGCAACCGATCCAATATTTAGCAATAATGATGAGTTAATACTTCAAGCAGATGGTTTCCTTTATTGTTGGTACGAAGGTGGTGCTGAATTATATACCACTGGTGAATTACTTGATGATAAATATAAAAACCATAACGTAGGCTTTTATTGGGCTTCCGGTATAGTTAAAGAGGGCAGTGACTACTGTGGAGATGGAATTAGAGTTTTGATAAGCTCAAATGAAGTAAGAATCGAAAAAGTGACACTTGAACCTGTAATCGGAGCTTGTATAATTCCAATTAAAGATTCCCAAGCAAAGGCCACAGGATTCCAACCTTGGTTCCCGTCTGGATATTGATTTAGAATCTTAGTAAAATAACATTAAACTTCGGGGGGCTTGAGTGTCCCCTCGGAGTACCAGAAATCGCTTAGATAGCAGTATAATCTAAAATAACTGATTAAAAGGAATAACAACATATCAACAGCATATCATGAAGCTTGATAGATTAATTTATGGTTTTAGCTTGGTAGGACTCCTCGGGTTCTACTCCTGCTCATCAGAAGATGGTCTGATGCAGAACAATCCCGTAAAAGGGGAACAGATGCCTCTTACTATTACTGTAAACCGTGGGGAAGCAGGGACCCGCACTATCCTCTCAGAAAATAAGGCAAATGGAGGCCTCACCAGCAAATGGGAGGATGGAGACCAATTGCATGTCTATTCCTCGACTGGAAAAGATCTTGGAACTCTGACTATTCAGAGTGGACAGGAAACCTCCGTAGGTGTATTTTCAGGCACAATTGACAAAGTAACAGACGGCCAATTCGTGAGCCTCTTCTATTATAATCTTATTGAAGGAATGGTTTCAGTAGAAGAAGCATCTATAGGAAATTACCTTAAAATTGATGTATCAGAACAGGAATTCAAAAGTGTATCAGCACTTTCAAAATTGGATATCCTTACTTCTGCTAATCCCAACTATGAAGATACAAGCGATGAAGCGACTGTGCAATTATCTGTATCAGCCGACAACAGTGTAACTGTTAAGAGAGATGTAACGTTGCAATCAAAACTCGCTTTTGCTCGTTTTTCAATGAAAAATCTCCCGACAGGTGCTAAGGGTACACTTTACATAACTGATGTCAACGACAAGCTGTATGTAAGCCACGGCCTCAATTTTAACAGTTGTGAAAGGACACAAGAAAATACCTCTCCCAATGGCATAAAGATTACAAATGTAGAGGCTGGCGAAGATGTATACGTTGCGTTGATTCCTTCGTATAATTCTGCTGTTCCTAACTATACTCTTAAGTTTAAGTTTGTAAACGATAAGGACAATAAGGTTTATACTTATCAGTTTACCAAACCGACTAAGATCGAGGCTGGGAAATACTACAATACATTCACAGAAGGAGCAGACGGACAAGACGGAACAATCGATGGTTTCGCAATCAACTTCTCTGAAGATCAATCCGGTTCTGATCCCGACTATCCCGGCTATGAGAATGAGGATCCACGCAATCCGCTGCATAAGTTTGCTAAGTATAATC
>CAYNPB010000253.1:0-3320 GCA_964399005.1 uncultured Sangeribacter sp. | reverse complement strand
AAATTTTCAGTTCCAAAGATATAAAAGACCTTGATGCAGCCACTTGTGAGGCTCAGGGTATTGACTCGCTCACATTGATGGAGCGGGCTGCTAATGCTGTGGTGAAAGAAATCAGGGCGCGGTTCCTTCCAAGCCGTAGGATCGTGGTCTTTGCAGGCCCCGGCAATAATGGGGGAGATGCTCTTGCTGTAGCTCGCCTTCTCGCCGAGCAGGGATATGCAAATGTGGAGGTGTATCTTTTCAATGTCAGGGGACAACTCTCCGAAGACTGCGAGGCTCAGAAGCAGAAACTGGTGGAATCAGAGTCAAAGGTTGTCTTCAATGAGATCACACGGCAGTTTGTCCCTCCTCATCTGAATGTGACTGACATAATCATCGATGGCCTTTTCGGAGTCGGACTTCGTGGCCCGCTTACTGAAGGTTTTGCTGCTGTAGCCCGACTTATCAATGAGTCGGGTGCATACGTTGTGAGTATAGACATCCCGTCGGGACTTGCAGGGGAGTGGAATAAGAATTTCCTCTTTCACAACATGGTGCATGCCAATCTGACTCTTACTTTCCAATTCCCGAAGCTCTCATTCTTCTTCGGCGAGCATTATGATATAATCGGAGATTTGGTGGTGCTTGATATAGGTCTCGACAGAAAGGCTTTGAAGAGCATGAAGTCGGAATGGCTTCTGATTGAGGGGCGCACGATCTACAAACTCCTGCGCACAAGAAATCCATTCAGTGCAAAGCGTGATTTCGGCTCTGTCATGATTTTTGCCGGAAGCATGGGCATGATGGGAGCGGCGGTGTTGTGTGGCAAGGCTGCCCTTAAGTGTGGGGCAGGTTTGGCTACAGTCCATGCCCCGCGCACAGGCCTCACAATTCTTCAGACTGCAGTCCCGGAGGCTATGTTCGAGCCGGACCGCAATGAGCGTGTGATAAGCGACATGAGTCTGCATCATACTCATCAGGCTGTGGCTGTAGGTCCCGGCATTGGCACCAACGACCTCACTGTCAATGCTCTCGAATCTTTGCTGAAGACCTGCAAGTCTCCTTTAGTGCTTGATGCCGATGCGCTCAATTGCATAGTGAAGCGTCCGGCGTTGCTCTCGATGCTTCCTCCGAGGACCATCATAACTCCTCATATTGGTGAATTTGATCGTCTCTTCGGAGAGCAACCATCATCAGAGGCCCGCTTGAAGAAGGCTATAGAAGTGGCTAAGCTCTACGAGATAGTGATTGTGCTCAAAAGCCACTACACCATGATAGTAAGGCCGAGCGGCAACCAGATCGTATATTTCAATTCTACAGGAAATGCCGGAATGGCCACTGCCGGAGCGGGTGATGTGCTGACAGGTGTGATCGCCGGATTCTTGGCACAGGGCATTCAGCCGGAGAATGCGGCTGCACTCGGAGTCTTCATCCACGGACGTGCCGGCGACATTGCATCAGAAGAGATAGGGGAATATGGAGTGATAGCCTCCGACATATCCGATCGTCTCGGACGTGCAATAAAAGACGTAATCGACAAAAAAATTTAAAAATGAAAAAAATAATCCTAATAATAGTTTCCCTGGTAGCTGCTTCATCAGTTATGGCTCAGTCTACCAAGGTGCTGACAGCAGAGAAAAGCAATGAATATGGCCTTGTCTATTCGTTGCCCACCACTGCTTTGGAGATAGAGGTGACCGCAACACATCAGGTGGGTAAGAAAGGTCCCTATTATCTTTATGCGAAAAAATCCATTGGCACTGACAAGGCTATCTCGGAAGACTATGAGAAATGGCAGATCACGGATGTCAAGGTTCGCCCATATGGAGTGCCGGATTCCGGAACACAATATCTCATGCAGCTTCGTCCCGGGGCATTAACTTCAATCACTGTCGATGCCAACGGTATGCTTTTGGCTATCAATAAGGATGTCACATCTGCAGCCGATCCGGCTCCCACAAAGGAAGCGAATAATGGGGCTGTGAAATGGCCTACGGGTCGCGAATATCTTGATTTTGTAGATGAAGATTTCGTTGCCTCAAAGAGTTCTGCCAAGCAGGCACAATTGCTTGCGGAATCGCTGATGGAAGTCAGGGATTCAAAACTCGCATTGACACGTGGCACTGCAGAGACAATGCCTGCCGATGGCAAGCAGATGGAGCTGATGCTTGCGTCGCTTGGAGAGCAGGAGGCAGCTCTTACTGCTGCTTTCACAGGAAGCGTAGCATCGGAGACTGTGAAGAGAACATTCACATTTGTTCCGGAGGGTGATGATCAGAAGATACTCTTCCGAATGTCAGACTTTGCCGGCTTTGTAGATGCCGACGACCTTTCAGGCGACCCGGTGAATATCAGGATTGAGACTCTCAATGAGGCTGCTCTTCCTGTAGATGCCAAAGGCGAGACGAAGAAACTCCCTAAGAATGCCGTCATCTACAATATTCCCGGGAGTGCACAGGTGACTATCGAGGCAGGAGGCAAGAAACTTTATCAGAAAGAAATACAGATGTCGCAACTGGGGATGACTTTCGGGCTTGACCCGGTGCTTTTCACCGACAAGAAGGAGCCTGCATTTGCCATCTTCGACCCCGTAACAGGCGCACTCCTCGAAATCGGCTCCCTCTCCCGCTGATTGAAAGCTGTCAGATTCCAGCTCCCAACACCTGACACCTGACACCCAAATACAACAACCAAAACCAAAATACAATGGCAACAAAACCTTTCCATTATCAAAAGCCTTTCGAGCTTGGTCCGGACACTACGGAATATAAGCTCATCACTAAAGACTATGTAAAGACAGAGAATTGGAATGGCCACGAGATGCTCGTGGTAGATCCCGAAGCTCTCACCATCATCGCTAACGTGGCCTCTCACGATTGCTCATTCATGCTTCGTCGCGAGCATAATGAGATGGTAGCCAAGATCCTTCATGACCCGGAAGCTTCTGAAAACGATAAGTTCGTAGCACTCACCATGCTTCGCAATGCCGATATTGCTGCAAAAGGGGTTCTCCCTTTCTGCCAGGATACCGGCACATCTATCTGCGCTGCATATAAGGGGCAGAATGTGTGGACAGGTTGCGACGACGAGGAGAAGATCTCTTTAGGTGTCTACAAGACTTATACTGAAAACAATCTCCGCTATTCACAGAATGCACCTCTCACGATGTACGATGAGGTGAATACAGGCTGCAACCTTCCCGCTCAGATCGATATCCATGCCACTGAAGGAAGCGAGTATAAGTTCCTCTTCGTGGCGAAGGGTGGTGGCTCAGCTAACAAGACTTACCTCTATCAGGAGACAAAGGCTATCCTCAACAAGAAGACACTCGTGCCTTTCCT
>CAYNPB010000252.1:0-3475 GCA_964399005.1 uncultured Sangeribacter sp. | reverse complement strand
CCATCATAGTCGCCGGAGGGGTTGGAAGCCGCTCCGGCGATTCTCTTCCAAAGCAGTTTCACGACATTGGAGGTCACCCTATGCTCTGGTGGACTCTCAAGGCATTTCATAATGAGAATGCCGGCACTCGCCTCATCGTAGTGATGCATGCGGATTTTATCGACTATTGGAAAAAGATAGCAGGTGATGATTGCCCCTCCCACATACTGACTCAGGGTGGAGCGACCCGAAAAGATTCCGTTGCTGCCGGACTTGCACTTATATCTGATATTGACGAAGGTCTCGTCGCAGTCCACGACGCAGCCCGCCCTCTTGCATCACAAAGTCTTATCAACAATGGCTGGAATGAGGCCCATAAATTTGGAGCCGTGATTCCAGGGCTTAGAGTTTCCGACTCTTTAAGGGAAGGCACGGCTGACGACAATAAAAGCGTCGACCGTTCGCGTTTCTTTGCAGTGCAGACTCCCCAGGTCTTTGATCTGAAACTCCTTAAAGATGCATATAAGAAGGCCGCGAGTGAGGATAGCTCTCTCTTCACCGACGACGCGAGCGTCGCTGAATGGGCCGGAAACAAGATTCATATTTATGAAGGTGACCCCATCAATATAAAAGTGACTTATCCCGGCGATTTTCGAATTGCTGCCGACGTTCTTCTTAACCGAAATTAACTATGACACCCGTCTACGAAGACAATCACATTATAATAGTCCGTAAGGAAGCCGGAGAGATAGTGCAGGGCGACAAGACAGGCGACACTCCTCTCTCAGAAATCATCAAGAGTTATCTGAAAGAGAAATACAATAAACCCGGCAATGTCTTTTGCGGTGTCGTGCATCGCATCGACCGCCCGGTTGCAGGACTGGTGATATTCGCAAAGACTTCCAAGGCACTTTCCCGGCTCAACGATATGCTGAAAAAAGGGGAAATACACAAGACTTACTGGGCTCTTGTAGAGGGGAAAAGAAATGAAAAAGAGGGGGAGATTGAATCCTGGTTGCAATCAGACGGAAGGCTTAATAAGACAAGGGTGGTCAGCAAAGATGCTCCCGAAGCAAAGCTCTCCAGACTTAAATATCGCGTCATCGCGGAGGGAGACAGATATTCTCTTCTCGAGGTCACTTTACTGACAGGACGCAAACATCAGATACGTGCGCAACTCTCATCCACCGGCACTCCGATCAAGGGCGACCTGAAATACGGGGCCAAAAGATCCAATCCGGGAGGTGGAATATCACTCCTCGCTAAGAAAATCGAATTCATTCACCCCGTTTCAAAAGAAAAAATCGAGATTGAAACCGACCCTCTACCCGAAATGCTTCCGATTATGCGCAATTAATTTGGAAATAGAATAAATTTTGATTAATTTTGCACACAAAATAAAATGTGTGCAATTTTTAATTTCATTTTCCTGAAATTTCTACACAACTAAAGAAACTTTGACGTGGGACTTAAGACTCGAGAAAGATTCATAGAAGTGGCCCGACAGCTTTTCGCAAGAAAAGGAGTCGAGAATACTACCATGAACGACATTGCCTCCGCATCAGAGAAAGGACGGCGCACGATATATACTTATTTTAAAAGTAAGCGAGACATCTATAATGCGGTGATAGAGCAGGAGACCGACATTGCACTCTCCCAACTGCGCACTATCGTTGCAAAACCGGTTCCTGCCGATGTTAAGCTGACTGAATATATCGACGCCCATTTTGAGACTATGCAAGAGGTAGTGTCGCGCAATGGATCGCTTCGTGCATGGTTTTTCCGAGACGTAAGAAAAGTCGACAGGGCTCGCCGAATTGTAAGCCGGAAGGAAACTATACTTCTTCAGCAGATTCTTTCTGAAGGAGTGGCCGAAGGGATTTTTGAAATAGACAATATCCCGAGGACTGCTCTCGTGATCACAAAGACTATTCAAGGACTCGACGTGCCATACATCCGCGACGACCTCTCCGAAATAGGTGTCGATAAAGATGAATTGTCAAAATCATTCGTTTCCATCCTCTTGTCAGGATTAAGAAAGAGATAAATCAGCACTCTTAGTTTTAAACTCCAACTCCAAAAACACCATCACTTATGTATATAAACGCAATAGGACACTACATTCCGGAAGAAAGAATCACTAATGAGCATTTCAAAAACCTTAATGGTCTGGATGCTGATTGGATTGTACAGCGTACCGGCATCGAGACACGCAGCAGATGTTCTGCGGAAGAAAATATCGATACAATGGCTTTTGAAGCTGTTGAAAATGCTCTTCCACGCCTCCCTTATCCTATCAAGGATGTGGATTTGATCGTCTCTGCCCATTATTGCGCATATGATACAGTTGGGACTCCGGCTCATCGGGTGCAACGAAAATATGGCATCGAGGGAGCAAAGGCTCTCTATGCCTCTTCTGCCTGCAGCTCCTTTGTCAATGGACTCGAGATCGTAGAAGGTTATTTCGCTATGGGTAAGGCTAAACGAGCTCTTCTCATTTGCAGCGAACAGAATTCTTATTATTCGAATGATTCTGATCCAAAGGCCGGACATTTGTGGGGTGATGCCGCTGTGGCTTATTTCTTAAGCAAGAATAAGGAGTCTGACAATGACATTGAGGTTCTCTCTGTATATACAGAAGGTCTCGGTAACATTGGCAAGGGCCCTGACGGAGTGATGCTTCGACCAAAGGAAGAGGGTATTTCAATGCCTGACGGACGCGATGTGTTCATGAATGCCGTGAAATATATGGAGCATGCACTCAACAAAAATCTTGAGAATTGCGGCCTTAAGAAGGAAGACAATACCTATTTCATCACTCATCAGGCTAATATGCGCATCGTAAAGCAATTGGCTCGCATGATGGAAACTCCCATGGATAAATTTCTCAATAATATTCAGGAACTTGGCAACACAGGAAGCGCAAGCGCTCCTCTTGTGCTTGCTCAGCATCAGGATGATTTGAAGAAGGGAGACATTGTCTCTCTAATGGTGTTTGGAGGAGGATATTCTTGCGCTGCATTCACAATTCGTAAATGATTAACAAAATTTAACACAAAAACTCTTGACAAAAGGGCAAAAATGTTGTAATTTTGCACTCGCAATCACACCGCGGGATGGAGCAGTGGTAGCTCGTTGGGCTCATAACCCAAAGGTCGCAGGTTCGAGTCCTGCTCCCGCCACTATAAAAGAGAAATGCTTCCAAATATTTGGAAGCATTTCTCTTTTATGTTATATCACATTTTTATATTAAATTGCACTATTCCTATTTAATCCCGATTGCCATTCCATTTGTTATATTTTTGACATGCATCCTTCATCTATACTGTAACGATAATTATGAATTATGCATTATGAATTATGCATTATGCATTAAGAAGTGTGCATTATGAATTAAGAATAATGAATTATGCATTAAAAAAAGAGTAACTATGCGAGAAAAAGAATTCCTGCCGAATCTTCAAAAACTCGGCATCGACGAAATAAATGATATGCA
>CAYNPB010000251.1:0-3515 GCA_964399005.1 uncultured Sangeribacter sp. | reverse complement strand
ATGGCCGGACGTATACAGGGGGCATCGAATACGGATCGAACGACCCTCAGCAGAAGAGATCCTTGAAGTAAAGTATCTGATTGAAAGGCAACTTGTCGGTAAACCTCACAACAACATTATCTATCATCTCGATCAATCTCAACTCACACATTATTCTGAAAATGAAATCAATAAAATTTATTCTTCTTTTTAGTATCTTCCTTGTCTCAGTTTCTTCAAGAATTGAGGCTTGCGGTCCATGGTATCCTGATGATCCTTTGATTCTGAAAATATTCCGGAGTTGCTCCCCGGAATTGGAACGCCAATGGCAGGAAGGTTGCAGATTTCAGGATTACGAAAAGACTGAAAATTGCCTGCTATGGCAGAAGCTCACCTCGAAGTCTATTCCGCTCGAAGACATTGAAGCAATCGTCTATGATGCAAGTCTCAAAGACATCACGAGCATATCAGAAGTCCGGTATTCAGACAATAAATTTGCCCAATGGCTCTCATCTCCACTCCACAAGGAAGATTTGGAGTATCTACTTATTGCAAAAGAAATAGAAGAGATTCGCGACTATATGAACGACCCCTGGTATTATTCCTACACCGGGGATGAAGAGCACAAACGCCTTCATGAGTTATGGAAAAAATGTCTGGAGTATAAGGGTAGTCGTCATGCCGACCGATATGCGTTGCAGTTGATGCGCCTAAACTTCGCTAACAGCGACTTTCAAAGTTGCATTGATTTGTGGGAATCTTCGGCAGGCAAGATGCCTCAGAATATCGTCACAGATATGATAGCGAGTTATGCCGGAGGAGCATATACCCGAAAAGGGAACAGAGACAAAGCAATTGAACTTTATACCCGCAGTCAGGACATAGGTTCCCTTATCAATCTGAAAGCATGGAAAAGCTCTGAAGAAAAATCAATGTACAATGACTCGAGAGTAAAGGAATTGGAATATATATTCAATCGATTTCCAAACTCCCCGCTGCTCAGCATCAAATTGCAGAAATATGTAGATGCCAGAGAATCATTTGTGCATAACTATGCAGAATGGAAAGACCGGGACTTTCACGACCCTGTTGAAGTCAAAACTTATTGGATTGGAGATTCCCTGGTAGTTGATGATGAGAAAGCGTTTTATGACGAACTGAAGAGATTTGCAAAAAATGCGATCGCCACAAACTCATGCCATCAGAAAGCAATGTGGCAGTATGCATTAGCTTATCTGCACTATCTTGATGATGACAACTCATCGGCATTAAAATGGCTGAACAAAGCTGAAAAGTCGGAATCCTCTCTTTTTATTCAGGAATCGATCAAGGCATTTCGGTTTCTGATGGATGCAACGCAATCAAATAAGAGTGCCGCATATAGAGAGAAATTAATGGATTACGTCAAATGGATTGACGGATGCATGCTAAGGGATGCCAAACTCACTGCAGAAAAGAAGTGGCAATACCATAATAAGATGAATTGGCCATTTTACTATTGGCAGGATGTGGCAAGAAAAGTGCTATTGGGAGAGGTGTGTCCGAGAATGATCGAAGCTGGCAACACTGTGCTTGCCCTTCAATTGGCAAATTATGCCATTAACAGAATATCTCAAATAGAACCCCTGATTTCAGCCTACCACTACGGTTATGGAGATAAGGAAGATCCGGAATCATACACTCTCATTATGCCTATGGATGAATACCGGAATAATTGGAGCGGATCTAATCCGTTTGACTATGACAATCAGTTCTTTTGGATGATAGATGAAGTCTCTGCTGACGAAGCCGCTAAATATGCACACACAATCAAATCACCCAAGACTGAAACAGATAAATATCTGAATGAAAGAGGCTATGTCGACACCGATTATATCTATGAAATCATAGGCACTTTATATCTTAGGGAGATGAACTATGAGAAGGCTTATGAATGGCTTTCTAAGGTTTCTAAAGGATATCAAAAAAGGACTAATATTGCTAAAGAAGGGTATTTCAAACTTGATCCGTTTAAATATCAATTTAACAAGAAAAATTATATTGACAATTCAGAAGACTATAAACTTCGATTTGCCCAAGGAATGAATAATTTGGAAAGGATAATGAATTCTGATGCGGAGCCGAATAGGAAAGCTAATGCAAAAATCAAATATGCAGTTGGACTTAGAAATTCGTTTGGAAGATGCTGGTATCTTACAGAATATGGTTATGAACTTGGTACATATTTTAATTGGTTTACCTCAAGTGATAGAGAAGGATTCAAAGAAAACGCTTTTGCACAAAAAGCATACAATAAGGTTGATACTTTAATTGAGCAGGCCATGTCCGAATTTACTGATCCCGAACAGGCGGCTCAAGCACAACTTGAAATGATGAATTATGCGACCCTTATGAAAGAATATCCACAGACACGGGCTGCAATGCAGATCCGCGGCCGCTGTGATAATTATTACGATTATGGATTGCAATTAAAATGAGGGTTCAGGAGGATTTGTTGACGAAGTAGATGCCAATGAAGATGAGGAGGGTGGCTGCTACTTTGGCCCACCCAAAATCGCCTACCGACATCATGACGGCAACCACGGCCGCAAATACCGGTTGCAAATAACTGTAAGCACTAACTACGGTTGGACGGAGACTCCGCTGTGCCAGCGGAATCATCAGATAGCCAAAGAATGTCGGGATGGTGATGATAAATGCCAATCCTGCCCAAATCTCCCAGGGCAAAGCCGTATAATCTACTTTTATCATATCAGGCAAGCAGAATGGCACATATGTAAGCACTGATATGAAAAACATCCACTTCATCAGTACATAAGGGGAATACTTCTTGATGATTCCTTCAAATCCTACATAATAGATTGCTGCACAGAGTTGTGCCCCCAGACATAAAAGATTGCCCAAAACAGGATTGATGGCAATTTCACTCTGCGATGTACCCGCAACAAGTATCAGCACACCGGCGAGACCCATCAACACTCCTCCAACTTTGAGCCAAGTCATTCGGAAATGAAGGAATATTGCAGCCAATATCATGGTCAGCACAGGAGTTAAAGAACACATTACGGCGGAATCAACCGGATCAGTGAGTCCTACCCCTATAATGTAAAGCCCTTGGTTTGCACTAATTATTAATGCAGAGCAAAGTATTAGTTTCCAGATATCCTGCCGCTCGATCTTTTGCCGGGTTTCAAAAGACTTGGGTAATATCCAAGTAAAGATAAGAAACAGGAATGCTCCTCCGGCAATTCGAATGCCTGAAAGTGCCAGGGAAGTGATTACTCCCGACAACAGCACCATCTTCGACACCGGAGCTATCACACCCCACCCAATATTGGCAAGCAGAAGCGCCAGATGCGCTGTCCGGACATCTCTTCTATCTTCATTCTGATTCATGACTGCAAAATTAATGAAAAATTTGTCAGTTTCAAAAACTTTTTATGGCTTTCCGGTGTAATAAATACACAGATTGTATTTATCATGGAAGAAAAAAATTACTGCTACAAATACCCCCACCCGGCTGTCACAACCGATTG
>CAYNPB010000250.1:0-3528 GCA_964399005.1 uncultured Sangeribacter sp. | reverse complement strand
TCTTCCCTGCCGATGGTGGGGAAGACCTTACTGTTAGTCTACTGACATGCGATCCCGGCCCCGATGTCTACGAGCTGTGCGGACACGCTGCCATTCGCATCCGAAGCGAGAAGATGGATTCTGTATGGAATTATGGTATTTTCGACTTCACTTCCCCCAACTTCATCTATCGCTTCTGCAAAGGCGAGACCGACTATATGGTCTATGGCTATCGCTTCGAACGCTTTATGCCAGCCTATGTACGCCGTGGCTCGCGTGTGACGGAGCAAGTGCTGTCGCTCACGCAGGAAGAGGCTAAGAATCTCCGTAAACTCCTGCAAGTGGAATCCCTTCCGGAAAACCGTGTGTATCGCTACAACTATGTGCGCGACAATTGTGCCACCCGTCCCTGGAAACGTGTCACTCAGGCCTCCGACCGAGAGATAGCTCTCCCTGACACCCTATATTTCCCCACGTTCCGTGCGGAAATGCGACATTTCCATCGCAACTATCCTTGGTATCAATTTGGCATCGACCTTGTTCTCGGAAGCGGTCTTGACTATCCTCTTGCAAAAGATGAAGATACATTCGCTCCTCCGGTGCTACAGGCCAAACTCGCCGGTGCCACTATTGGCGGCTCTCCATTGGTAAGACAGACGAATATCCTATTCCCGGGATATTACGACCCCACTCTACCTCCCACTCCTTGGTATCTTACTCCAATGGCTGTCGGAATAGTGATGCTGCTCCTCAGTCTTGGCACATTTTTTGCTTATATCCGTAAGGGGAAACTCTGGAAATGGTGGATATCCACTTATTTCTTCGTGGCAGCTTTGGCAGGATGCGTGGTGACATTCCTCGTCTTCTTCTCCGAGCACGAAGCCACATCACCCAATCTGATGCTGATCTGGCTTAACCCACTGCAATTTATTCCGGCCATCGGCATATGGTTTAGGTCCTGGAGAATCCCACTGAGGGTAATGGCTGTCTACAACATAGTGGCTGTCGTTGTCCTGACCCTACTCCTCGCCACACCTCTCTCTTCCCAAGTAGCCAACCCGGCCATCTGGCCTATGCTCTGGTCCGCCCTCCTCCTATCCCTCCCCCTCCTCAAAAAACTTGACTCTTAACTCTTGACTCTTGACTCTTGACCCTTAACCCTTGACTCTTGACCCTTGACTCTTGACTCTTGACCCTTGACTCTTAAATAAAATGAACAAACTGCTGACATCCGTCCTCTGTGGCATCGTCGGTATTTCGACGGTGGCGATGGCTGATCCAACCCGACCAAAACTTGTGGTCGGTATAATGGTAGATCAGCTACGCACCGACTATATAGAATTTCTAAGCTCACGCTTCGGAAAGGAAGGCTTCAACCTTCTGAAAAACAATGGTCTCTATCTGAAAAATGTAGATTATAACGTTAAGGATCTCGATATCGTCAGCTCTACGGCTATTGTTTATACCGGCAACTACGCTTCCGCTTCCGGAATACCGTCAGAAAAGGTATTCGAACATGCTTCAAAATACCCCATGCCTGTCCTTCATGACCCGGCAATTCTCGGTAATTTCACCAATGAGACCTACAGTCCGGCGGCCCTTCGCATCTCTACTCTAAGCGATGAGTTGGCCGTTGATGGGGTAGGGCTTGGAGGCATTTATAGCATTTCTCCCGATCCTATGCAAGCCATAATTATGGCAGGTCACGGAGGAAGCAGCGCATTCTGGATCTCCGACGAGAATGGAAAGTGGGCCACCACTACCTACTATAAGGAGGTGCCAAACGTAATTACCCAACGCAACTACCGGTCCCCTCTCGCAGAGCGTCTCGACACAATGGTGTGGACACCCAGCAAGCCTCTCGATAGCTACGATGGAGTTCCCGCTCAGAAGAAATATTTCCCGTTCCGTCATACTTTTCCTAAGAAAAGCAGTGACCGCTATGTCAATTATAAAGAGTCTGCTCTTGTCAACACAGAGGTGACCGACATAGCAATCGACTATATAAAGAGTCTTCAGCTGGGACAGCGTGGCGACGTCATCGACATGCTGAATGTCGGATATACAGTAGCCCCTTACAAACATGGCGCTGACAGCGATATGCGCCTCGAGATGCAGGATAGCTATCTTCGTCTCGATGGTCAGATTGAGCGTCTGCTGAAAGCCGTAAAGGAAAGTGTCGGGCTCGACAATGCCCTGATTTTCCTTGTTTCTACCGGATATTTCGACGAGTCGGCGGAAGATGAGGCCCGCTATCGTATCCCTACCGGAACTTTCTCAATGAAACGTGCCGTTTCGCTCCTGAACTCTTACCTGAGCGCAAAGCATGGCAACGATCAGTATGTCGACGGCAGTTTCCGCAACATGATATATCTCGATCACGCCACTATTGAGCGTCATGGACTCGACCCAACGGAAGTGAGCCGCGATGCACGCGATTTTGTGGTGATGATGAGCGGAGTGGCCGATGTAAAGTCTCTTTCTGACATCGTGGGAGAGACTACACCCGAGCTTCGCCGCATCGGGCGTGGAATCGACCCTAAGTTGGCAGGAGATCTACGTCTGGAGTTTGCGCCCGGTTGGACCATCAACGATGATGTTCGCCTCCCGGTGCTGACTTGGCAGGTCCGTGAGGGTAATCCTGCAACTCCGGCCTTCATAATGGGACCCGGTGTGCCGGCAAAAATTGAAGGTGGCGAAGTCAACGCAACTGCAATAGCCCCCACGCTCAGCTCCGTAATGCGCATCCGAAGTCCCAACGGCGCCTTCGACAAACCCCTAACATGGTAACTTCGGGTTGTCGGAGAAAATTTTGCATTAAATAAGCCGAAATAGTAAAATTCTAAATTCTCAATTCTCAATTCTCAATTAATTTTACTATCTTTGCAAATTAAAATAGAATATAAATTTAACTCTCATTAAAAATGGGATTCAGCAACATACTTAAATCAATTTTCGGCGACCAGAGCGAGCGCGCAGTGCGTCCTCTTTGGAATCGCCTGCAAAAGGAAATTAATCCTATTTCCGAGCAAATCCGTGACATCTCTAATGATGAACTACGCGATAGAATCAACGTAATCCGCGACGACATCCGCGGTGAGGCTAAGACCTACAAGGACAAGATGGCCGACATTCGTGCACAGATCGAAACCATGGAGTTTGACAAGCGCGAACCCCTTTGGAAAGAGATCGACTCACTCAAGGAAGAGATGTATAAGATGTATGCCCGCAAACTCGATGCGGCTCTCCCGGAAGTGTTTGCAGTCATCAAAGAGACTGCCCGCAGGTTTGCTTCAAGCGATACTGTAGAAGTTACTGCCGACGATTTTGATCGTAATCTCGCTGCAAAAGGCAAGGATTTCGTCTCAATCGATGGCGACAAGGCTATCTACAAGACATCCTGGGTTGCCGGTGGTAATGAAATGAAGTGGGATATGGTCCACTATGATGTGCAGCTCATCGGCGGCATGGTGCTCCACGGCATCCTTCAGGGTGACAAGACTTCAAATAATATTGCAGAGATGGCTACCGGTGAAGGTAAGACCCTCG
>CAYNPB010000249.1:0-3540 GCA_964399005.1 uncultured Sangeribacter sp. | reverse complement strand
CTCAAATTTGTATTTTTACAGAGAGAATAGTGGGAGAGAGGCGGATATAATTCGTGAGGAAAGTGATAAACTGGATGCCTTTGAAGTAAAATCTTCTCAGACATTCAATAAGGCTTTTATGAAAAACCTCACATATTTAAGAGAACTGATGGGAGATAAAATAAGAAATACATGTGTAGTATATAATGGAGAAAACATTCCTCCAAATGTCTACAATATAAGAGATATCTCAAAAATTTAGCTTAATGTGCAAATTTAAAATTGAACTTTAAATTTGCAAGGTTTTGATTCTGATGAATCGCCAATATCGAGGAAAGGTCACATAGAACAGAGCCGCTATAGATAATAAGGTCTGAGTAATTGCATTTTGGATATTTTTAATAACTTTGCATTCGGTATTCCTTGTGACGAAGTACGGAGAATAGAAAAATATCTATTCATGCCCATAGAAATCCCAGTTCCATTAATCGCAAGCTCTTAAATTTCTCACGCAGAGAGCGCAGAGGAGCAGAGGGTTCTAATTTGGTACGAAGGTCATTTCAGGATTGCGGAGGAGGAGCCCGCTTGCTCACTCACTTCTTATTGGAGGAATGGGTTTATTTTAGGTGGCAGTGCATGAGGTGGCCTTTGGAGTCGCGTAGGTGCATTCCGTTGCCTTCGCAATAGCGCCAGAAGGAGCAGTCGGTACATTTGCCCGTCTTCATCCAATCCCGATTCCGATACGCCTGGAATTTATTCTGCCAGACATCCCAGAAGTCGTCTTTGTAGATATTCCCTTGTCTATAGTCGGCTCGTATGCTTGGGCATGCTCCAATGCCTCCGTCAAGAAGCACTGATGCCACAGATACCCCGGCCTGACAACTGAAGAAATTGTCTCTCACCACCCCTTCATATCCTTCCAAGAAACCCTCGCAACAGAAAGAGGCCTTTATTCTTCCTTCTTTGCGAGTTTCCGCAATAAACTCCATGATTCTTCTCACTTCTTCTTTATTTAAGTCAAACTCCTTATATTGAGCAGCCCTTCCGGAAGGGAAGATAGTGAAAAGACGCCAAGCCTTTACGCCGCAGGATATAAGATGCTCCTTGATTTCATCAAGAAGCGGGAGTGTGCGTTTGTTGACGCATGTCACAACGTCGAAATTGATGTCAGGAGTGGCGGCTACCAAACGTATGGCAGCAGTAGCCCGGTCGAAAGAAGCATGGTGATTTCTCATCCAATTATGATCCTCTTTCAGCCCGTCAAGGCTAATGGTCATGCCATGAATCCCTGCGCGACGCAGGCTCATAAACCGCTCGGGAATAAGAGCAAGTCCGTTGGTGACAATTCCCCAAGGATAACCACGGTCGTATAGGGCTCTTCCTACATATTCGAGGTCTTTGCGGACAAGAGGTTCACCACCTGTGATGACAACGCTCACATGATTCGGATTCACGTGAGGAGTCAGATCGTCGATTACCTTAAGGAAATCCTCAGCCGGCATATCCGGAATAATCGACGAGCTCTTGCAATCGCTTCCGCAATGGCGGCAAGAGAGATTGCAACGCCATGTGCATTCCCAAAAAAGCTGCCGCAGCGGGTGCTCCAGACTTTTTTGTTGTTTTATCTTGCGGAAAAGTTCCAGTCCTATGCGTTGGCGAATTGAAAGTTTTTTCATTCCTGTGTTAGTCAGTGGAGGGTTTAAAATTGAAGGAAGTAACGGGCTATCTTACCAACTAAACCGCAAGCCTATTGGAATGGAGACACTCCAAGGCTCGTCGTCGGTCCAGATGTTGGGGATTTTACTCTCCTGTGGGAAATGATATTGAAGAGAGGGCTCTATAAATATATTCAGATTTTTAGTGACCCTGTATGAAGCCCCAATGCTTACGCTTGCCGACCAAAGAGCCTTCGTATCGAAAGAATGCCTCTTTTCCGTAGAGGATTGGGTTTTATTCTTTTCTTCTTCTATCGTATATACCGGCAAAGACACTCTTCCTCCGAGTGACCCATACAGTGAGAATCTATCTGAAGAATAAGCATATATATTAAGTTTGAGAGGAATTTCAAGGTAGTGCCAATGGCAGGCTATTTCTCTATATCCTTGTTCAAAATCTGAGTGCAGGTAGGAATATGCCAATCCGGTCTCAATACCAATTCGAGAGCTGAAACGTTTTTCGGCAGATACTCCGAAAGTGATCGGCAGATAATGTTTGCAGCCCCAGCCTCTTAAGTCGGAGGGCAACTCACTTTCACGAGCACGAGTACGCCTGGGTGACTTTGACGCGTTTGGTAATTCAGATGCATCCTTATTTTCATCATCCTTATCATCATCAGAAGGTCCTAACGACACTCCCGGAAAAGTTGAATCTCCTATATTATCTGCCAGATCCTCTGCGGAGCCACCAAAGTTTAGCATTCCGGAGTCAAACGCCACACTTGCCGACCATGTACTATGGTGAGGGGATTCTACCCTTGGAATGCCAATCTCAAAGTTGTCATTGTCGGAAGAGTAATGAGCGAGCAAATCTTTCTTCGGCTTCTCATCTTGCGCTGTTTCTTCCTCCTTTTCTGCTACAAGCTCGGTAAGTTGAAGATGAGTCTCGTCAGGAGATGATGAGTAAGAGATTTCTGTGGGGTGATTTGTTTCAGAAGCTTTTGGTCTCTCTTCAGAAGCAATGGCAACTTTCTTATTCTGCACAATTGTAGTGGCTTCAGTCGGAGTTTCCTTTAGCCGGATACTGTTTTGGTGATTATCATCCGAGTCTTCCGGCAGGATGGCTGTTGCGTGGCTAATCAGGTTCTCCCTATTTTTCAATATATCTTCGTCCTTTGCTATAAAGAGGGCTCCCCCAATTAACAGGAGCATAAGCAACGTCAATATGGCAGCATTTTTCCTATGTTCTGCTACTAACTGGCGTAAAAGAATTTTCGCGTGAAAGAGCTGAGAAGAAGATGTCTTGGGTGCTATACCAAGTATTTTAGAGATTTCCTTGTGCGATTTATTTTCAAGCACAGCCAGCCGGAGCACCTTCTGATACCCTTCCGGAAGTTGCTTGATAAGAGTCTCGAGCGTCTCGAAATCAATTATATGATCAAGTTGGTCGTTCCCTTCCAAGTCCTCGGGAATATCTTCGAGAATGGATGAGACATTTTTAGATTGTAGAAATCTAATGGAGAGATTTTTCATGATGGAGGCAAGCCAGAAGTCTATGCTCTCCGGGTCGCGGATAGAGTCAAGACTGGTGAATGCCACTATAAACCCATCATGGAGAATATCCTGCGCATCTTCCTTGCTGACTACGTATTTGGAGATGACATGCAGCATGCGAGGTGCAAAACGG
Organism: uncultured Sangeribacter sp.; assembly: GCA_964399005.1. GTDB lineage: Bacteria > Bacteroidota > Bacteroidia > Bacteroidales > Muribaculaceae > Lepagella. The sequence continues at coordinate 219 of CAYNPB010000249.1, read as the reverse complement.
CGGTAAAGGAGGCTCATGGCTTCCTTATCGCCGGCTTTGCATTCCTCCACCAAGGTGGCGTTGTCTATGTCCAATTCGAATTGCTTCACAATTCAAAGATACAAAAAACATGAAAATACTGCATGAGAAATTGTGAAAAATATTTAATTTTAGTAAAAATACTATAAATTCTTAAATTTTCATGCAGTATTTTCCACTTTTCGGTATCTATATAATGAA
>CAYNPB010000248.1:0-3557 GCA_964399005.1 uncultured Sangeribacter sp. | reverse complement strand
ATGAAAGAAAAATATTCTCAATAATTTGTATCGTAAAACGAAAATTATTAATTTTACTGCTCGGAAAAAATTTTAACACCTATACAAGTAGCATGAAAAAGATTTTCAGATTCATACCTGCTGCTTCAATTTCAGCAATTTGTCTATTTTCTTTGACAGCCATTGCTGACGAAGCTTCGGTAAATCCGCTTGAAATGGCGGAACGTTTCTCCGGTGGTAAACTAAAAAACATGTTGTTTTCTACTACAGTTGATCCTCATTGGTTTCAGTCCGGTGAAAAATTTTGGTATAGCTACAAGACTGCTGATGGCACAAAGTGGTATATCGTTGATCCAGCCAAGCGTAGCAAAACACCTTTGTTTGACAATCATAAGCTCGCTTCTGAGCTAACAATGATAATGAAGGATCCTCTTAATGAATCTGATCTGCCTATCAATAGACTCGAAGTGCAACCTGATGGATACACTTTTACTTTTGAGGTCACTTCATCACAGGAAGCAAAACCTAAGAAAGATTCAGAAGGAAAGGAGAAGAAGCCAAAACCTGGAGAAAAGGAGATATTCTACTTCTCGTATGATTCCAGAACAGGGAAACTAACCCACCTTGAAGGGAAAGAGAAGGAAACAAAAGAATTTGACTGGGCATCGGTTTCTCCTGACGGAAAGACTGTCATATATGCTAAAGACTTCAATCTCTATCGCATGAGTGGAGAAGATTACGAAAAATTAAAGAAAAACGAAAATGACAGTACCATTACGGAAATTCAGATAACTACCGATGGAGAAAAGGATTTCGGCTTCGGAATGCCTTATAGTTATCTAAATACGGACACGCTCGCCGATGGCAAACGAAAAGGTGCTTACGGTGTTTTCTCTCCGGATTCAAGATATTTCGTTACAAATATTACCGACGAGCGCCCGGTGAAGGAACTTTGGGTCATCAATTCTCTTGCATCTCCTCGTCCTACTCTTGAGACCTATAAATATCAGATGCCGGGAGAAAGCGAAGCCCCTATCGATCATCTCTATTTGTTTGATCTCGAAGATAACTCACGCAAAGAGATTAAAACCGACCGATTCAAAGATCAGACTTTGTCGGTTGGAAATCGTCCAAAAGAGAACAAACAGCGCCAGATGTACGATGTGCCCGACATTTGGCTGGGAGACAACAATAAGTTTTATGTGACCCGTAGCAGCCGTGATCTGCACCGAATTGATATCTGCAGCTATACTATAGGTCAGGACTCTATTGTGCCGGTGATAGAGGAAAGAATGAATACATATCAGGAAGTGCGTCCCCTCGCTCTCGTGGGTAATAATCCAAACGAGATCATACAGTGGAGCGAACGTGATGGATGGGCTCATCTCTATCTCTATGATGGATCAGGCAATATGAAACGTCGGCTGACTGAAGGCCCATGGCATGTGCATCGTATTCTTAAGGTTGATCCTGTCAGTCGCAAGGTATATTTCACCGGTATGGGACGCAATCCTCAAGAGAATCCTTATTATCAGCATCTTTATTCAGTTAGCCTTGATGGAGGAGCAGTGAAGCAACTTGACAAGGGAGAGTTCTTCCATGAGCCACGTGTAGATGACGCGACAAAATTCTTCGTAGACAATTTCTCGCGTGTCGACACTATTCCTGAAACTTGGCTCTACGACACATCCGGCAATAAGGTGATGAGTCTGGAACGTTCAGATTTCTCACAACTTTTGGCTAACGGCTATAAATTCCCTGAGACATTTAAGGTGAAAGCAGCTGATGGGGTTACAGATCTTTACGGCGTGATGTATAAGCCTTTTGATTTTGATCCGGAGAAATCTTATCCGATCGTAGACTATGTATATCCCGGTCCGCAAGTGGAAGCTGTCAACTATCCGTTTACCCGAATGAGCGTCCGGACCGACCGATTGGCACAGGCTGGATTTATAGTGATTACTGTCGGCAACCGCGGTGGTCATCCGAATCGCTCAAAATGGTATCACAACTACGGATATGGTAATCTTCGCGATTATGGATTGGCCGACCAAAAAGCTGCAATTGAACAACTCGCTGCTCGCAACAAGTTTATAGACATTAACCGAGTAGGTATACATGGCCATTCAGGAGGTGGCTTTATGTCTACTGCAGCTATTCTGCAATATCCTGATTTCTTCAAAGCTGCCGTTTCTGCTGCAGGCAATCACGACAATAGAATCTACAATCGCTGGTGGAGTGAAACGCATCATGGTGTGAAGGAGAAAGTGACTGAAGAGGGAGACACAACATTTGTCTATAAGATCTCTACTAATCCTGAGATTGCATCTCGTCTGAAAGGACATCTGATGCTTGTCACAGGCGATATTGACAATAATGTTCATCCCGGAAATACAATTAGAGTTGCGGATGCTCTTATCAACGCCAATAAGCGTTTCGAGCTTGTCGTGCTTCCGACTCAGCGCCATTCTTTTGGAAATATGGATGAGTATTTCTATTGGAGACTCGTAGATCACTTCCGTGATTACCTCATAGAATGCCGCAAGCAAGAAGTGGATATGCCTCAAAGATAATAAGAGCCCCTATCATAAAATAATAAAATACAGCCACACATTCCTGTTCATCTATATGCATGGAATGTGTGGCTGTATTTTATATTTGAAGGATAATTTTAAATAGGGTAGAGCTCCCGGAATTTTATGCTACGCATTTGATACCAAGCCATACCATAAGAAGGCCAAGGGCTACAGAAGGAACAATGTAGCAGATGAATTTCCACCATTCACCTTTTTGGATCATAGCAAAACTGTCATGGCTGAAAGATGAGAATGTAGTGAAACCTCCACAGAATCCCGAGATAAGAAGAGCATTAACCAGTGGACTCATTTCATGTCGAGTCCAAAGACCCACAAAAATACCGATTATAAAACATCCGATCACGTTGACAGCAAATGTTCCGGCCGGATATTTGTCTCCGAAAAGTTTCTTTCCGGCTACGCCGGTTAGATATCGTCCGCAGGTGCCGGCAAAACCGCCTAACCCTGCAATAAGCATATATTGGATAATCATAGTTGCAAATGTTTAAGAGTTAAGCATTTTGAGTTTCAGTGGCCGGTTTGCGGATGCAAGCTGCTCCAAGAGCTACCATTGCAATACCAAACACAAGGCTTGTTACCATATAGAATACAAACATTCCGGCATCTCCCTTTTCAAGAAGTGAGATCATATCGTCAGAGAATGAGGAGAATGTGGTCAGACCTCCACAAAAACCTGTGATCCAAAGAAGATTAGCCGTCTTACTCAGTTTTCCGGTCTTATTGAGATAACCATATAGCATTCCTATAATAATACAGCCAACCATATTGGCCATGAACGTTCCTAAAGGAAAAGATAGGTGACAGATTGCAGCCCCTAATTTATCCGAAAGGAAGCGGAGACAGGTGCCTAAAAATCCGCCGGCACCGGCAATCATTGTAGATTTAAACATAATGTGTTTTTTTAGTATTATTAATAATATTTATTCTTTAGGTGACTTTATACGTGTTTACCCTACTTGTTAAGATAATTTAATATTCAAT
>CAYNPB010000247.1:0-3568 GCA_964399005.1 uncultured Sangeribacter sp. | reverse complement strand
TTAAGAATGCTCAACATGATGGTCTTAAAAATACGGTTTATCTTGCTGACCGAATTGTAAACATCCCCAGTAGTGTAAAATTGTAACATACATATAATAGATGGAAGAAAAGATCTTAAAAATTATCAATGAAATCAGATCACATAATGGCTTGGAATTTATCAATGAAATCAATCCTGACATGGATCTCAGAAAAGATTTGGGTTTAGCATCATTTGATCTTGCTGAACTTACTGTAGTTATAGAGGATGAATTTGGTATTGACATCTTCGAGAATGGCTTAATCAATAAAGTAGGCGAAATATATTCTCAACTTAAATGAATAAGATATTTCTTTCGGACGGAGATAAAGACTATACTTTTGAAGAGTTGATTATTGATTTGTCTACAAAGTCAACCTATTATGATGTCTATAGATATAGCAATCTATATGATTTCATCTTGAATATGTTATCTGCTCTTATTGCAAACAAACCAATAACCCTTATAGACTCTGATATTTCTAACTCGGAATTAATAGCGTTAAATCTCAATAATGCAACTATCCCTCAGAATATTAATCCTGTTGTAATCCATAGCTTTAGTGAGTTGTTGGTTCAAATAAAGGAATCTAAGTCCCCAATATCAATATTTACTTCCGGCACAACCGGGCAACCAAAGAAAGTGGTACATACAATTGATTCCCTCTCTCGCGCGGCTATAGTTTCTGAGAAACATTCTGACGACATATGGGGTTTTGCCTATAATCCAACACATATGGCAGGTTTGCAGGTGTTTTTTCAGGCGCTATTCAATAAAAACCAGATTGTAAATATGTTTGGGATGAGCCGAAATGAGGTGATGAAAAATATTGATATCCACCATATAACTCATATATCAGCAACGCCTACCTTTTATAGACTGCTTAACCCTTTAGAAAAAGAATTTGAATCAGTAAAGCGAATAACATTTGGGGGTGAGAAGTCAGATGAAACACTATATTCTGAAATATCACGGATATTTCCTAATGCCAAAATAACGAATGTATATGCATCTACCGAAGCAGGTACATTATTGGTAAGTTATGGCTCTGATTTCAAAATAAAGGATAATCTGAAAGATCTTTTCAAGGTTGTTGATGACGAATTGCTAATTCACAAATCGCTTGTAGGGGAGTCGGATACCTTTAAATTTGCAGGAGATTTTTATTGCACAGGAGATCTTATTGAATGGATTGATAAACAGAACCTTGTTTTCCGATTCAAAAGCCGTAAGAACGAACTGATAAATGTAGGTGGTTACAAAGTGAATCCTAATGAGGTGGAAGACTGCCTAAGATCTATTGATGGCATTGTGAATGCGCTTGTGTACGGGCGTAAGAATTCGGTTCTCGGAAATATTCTCTGTGCAGAGATAGTTAAAGATCCTGTATCGGAATTGTCAGTAAATGATATTCTTGGAATATTGAAGGAGCATCTACAGGATTTCAAGATACCACGCAAGATAATGTTTGTGGAACGACTTAATACAACTCGAACCGGTAAGATTAAACGATAGAAAGAATTATCATGGATAAAAATATTATAGTTACAGGTTGTTCTCGCGGAGTTGGTCTTGAAATCTGTAAAGTGATTCTTGAAAATGGCGATAACTTGTATGGAATAGCCCGGACGCACTCTGAAGAATTTAAGCATTTGCAAACCCTGTATCCAGGAAGGGCATTTTTCAAAAGCATAGATTTATCCGACAGTGATAGGGTGAAAGAGAATATCTTCAAAGAGTATTGCAATAGTAAAATAGCAATACATGGATATGTCAATAATGCAGCTGTAGCATACGATGACATTATTACTAACTTGAATATCACTCGCCTTAAAAATATGTATGAGGTAAATGTGTACTCACCTATGATGATGGCAAAGAATGTTATCAGAAACATGCTGCTACATAAGACCAAAGGAAGCATAGTGCATATTTCAAGTATTAGTGTACACACTGGTTATAAGGGGCTTGCGATGTATGCTTCCACAAAGGGAGCCTTGGAGGCATTTTCCAAAGATACAGCGAGAGAATGGGGGATTATGGGTATCCGTTCCAACGTAGTGGTTCCCGGTTTCATGGAAACAGCCATGAGTTCTACCCTTTCCGAGGAACAACGGAAAAAAATATATGCAAGGACATCTTTGAAGGATGCTACATCCATACGCTCAGTTGCAGAAACTGTGAACTTTCTTCTTAGTGAAAAGGCTTGTTCGATTACCGGACAGAATATTCATGTAGATAATGGCACAATCTAATACGCATGGAAATGGAGGATATTTATGTATTTGGTAGTAAAGGATTTGCCGTTGAATGTGCTCAATTGGCAAAACGTCTTGGCTGCTATAATATCAAGGCATTCGTTGAATGTGATGATCTTATTGGAGAGATATCGGAGGGAATAACCATAAATAGTAATTGGGGAGTTCCAGTAATTTCTGAACGTGCTTTTTTTCAAATGGTTAAGACTTCAGATGCTGATTTTTATTGTGCAATTCCAATCTCCAATCCAAAAATTACTAATAAAATATATCAAAGTTGCCTAAATGCAGGTGGTGGAAGGTGTAAATTCCCTAATCTTGTAGATTTATCATCAAATCTTAATGATGTGAAATCTATGGGTATGGGTAATATTGTTTTTCAAAACACTTTCATTTCATGGAATGTGCAATTAGGTTCCTTTAATAAGATTCTTCCTTTTTGTTCTATCGGTCATGAGTGCAAAATAGGAGATTTTAACGAGTTTAACCCCAGAGTGGCTATTAGTGGCAACGTATCAATAGGTGATTGTAATTTATTTGGAGTCGGCTCAATTGTCCTTCAAGGATTGAAAATCGGCAATTACAATACAATCGGCTTAGGATCCAATATAGTAAGAGATGTTGATTGTAATCAAGAATGGTTTGGGACATCAGCTAGACGTATAAAGTAATGAAAGGCACTATTATTATAGCTGAGGCAGGCGTTAATCACAATGGAAGTTTGAAGCTGGCAAAAGACCTTGTTGACAATGCTAAATATGCAAATGTTGACTATGTAAAATTCCAAACTTCAGTAAGTTCAAGCAGTGTTACTTCAAGATTTGCTCCAATGGCCGATTATCAAAAAATAAATATCGGGCAGGATGGGTCACAGCTTGATATGCTTTCCAATCTCATTATTGGTTTTGACGCTTTCCGCGACCTCAATGAATATTGCAAAAAGCAAGCTATCAAATTCCTCTCTACGCCGTTTGATTTGGAGAGCATCGATTTTCTTGCCGGTTTCGGAATGGATTATATGAAAATTCCCTCCGGAGAAATAACAAATCTGCCTTATCTAAGAAAAATTGCGAAAACGGGCATTCCGGTAATTATGTCGACAGGCATGTGTACGTTAGGCGACATTGAGGCTGCCCTTAATGTCCTCTATACAGGTGGGCTATCGACAGAACAAGTGACATTGCTCCATTGTAATACCGAATATCCTACACCAATGATTGACGTGAATCTGAGAGCAATGGAAACTTTGCGCTCGGCATTCGGTACAAAAGTAGGATATTCCGATCATA
>CAYNPB010000246.1:0-3595 GCA_964399005.1 uncultured Sangeribacter sp. | reverse complement strand
AGATGGAAGAACTCGACGCCATCAAGGATAAGATCTCTGAAGAAGACTATAAGCGTGCCCGCTTCGTCATCGGCGAAGAGGCCCGCGTGCTTGCTGTCTGCGACGCTCTCGTGGCCGGCGACTACGAGACTGTAGGCAAGAAGATGTATGAGACTCACGAAGGTCTTTCCAAAGACTATGAGGTGAGCTGTGTTGAGCTCGACTTCCTCAACGATGAAGCTAAGAAACTTGGCGTGACAGGTAGCCGCATCATGGGCGGTGGCTTCGGTGGCTGCACCATCAACCTCGTGAAGAACGATCTGCACGACAAGTTTGTAGAAGAAATCACTGAGCGTTTCGAAGATAAGTATGGCCATGCTCCGATGATCTACGACGTGGTTATCTCTGACGGTGCTCACAAACTCGACTGATCCGATATGGAAACTTCAATTCGCAAGGTCGCCTCTCCTATAGGGGAGGTGACCCTATATCGTCTTACGAATGACAAGGGTGCTTCCGTAGAGCTGTCATCGCTCGGTGCCGGTATCACTGAGGTCTCGGTGCCTGATGCCAATGGCAACATTGAGAATGTGACATTGCGCTATGCGAACCCCGCTGATTATCTTGCCGACGGTCCTTGCGCCGGAAAGACCCCCGGCCGCTTTGCCAACCGCATCTGCAAAGGTAAGCTCCAGATAGATGGGATCACCTACGACCTTCCCATCAACAATGGACCCAACCATCTGCATGGTGGACCCGAAGGGTTCCAGAATCAGATCTGGGAGTCGGAGGAGGTCCCGGGTGGTGTCCTCTTCCGTTATCACTCAAAAGATGGAGAGATGGGCTATCCCGGTAATCTGACTGCCGAAGTGAAATACACTTGGAATGACGACAATGAACTGACCATCGACCTTTCAGCCACTTCTGATGCAAAGACCGTGGTCAATCTCACCAACCATGCCTATTTCAACCTTGAAGGCGCCGACGGTGCAGAACCAAATTCAGTGCTTGGCCATGAGCTCAAGCTGAATGCTGCATATTTCCTTCCGGGAGATGAAACACTCATCCCGAGTGGAGAGATGGCTCCAGTAGCCGCAACTCCGATGGATTTCACTGAGTTCAAGACTCTCGGACAAGATATACGCAAGGATTACACTCCGCTGAAATATGGAAAGGGCTACGATCATTGCTTCTGCGTAGACGGTCCTAACGGTGAACTCCGCGAGGCATGTGTGCTTCGCTCTCCGAAGTCACGTCGCCGTCTGACAGTGCTTACAGATCAGCCCGGTGTGCAGGTCTACACCGGCAATTGGCTTGCCGGATCGCCCGCCAATGTGGCAGGTCGCAGCTATGAGGACTATGAAGGTGTGGCGATGGAAGCACAAGGATTTCCCGACGCTCCAAGCCACGCGGCATTCCCATCACCCCGTGTAGCTCCGGATGCTCCTTACCACCGCACCATTGTCTACCGATTTGACACCTTCTGACGCAATCAGAAACTTCAATCACCACATAGGGACGCACGGCTCGTGCGTCCTATTTTTAAAATAAGATTCTCCCTTTGGGCAAACGATCGATTATATCCACCATTGTCTTACTGCTCTTCTCCTTGCTGACAAGGGGAGAGGAGCCGGATTCATGCCGTAAGATAATCAGCAGTATAGGCGTGGATATACGCCCGTCTTATGCCTTCTCCTCATATAAGGATGATGTCTTAAGCAATGTTTTGGATATAGAAAATGCCCGGAGCACAAAGTTTGCCACCTCACTGCATCTTAAATATTCTTTCTCCTACAGTCCCTTCACACGTCAAGGCCGATTTTATCCGGATTCCTGGCAAGGGTTGGGAGTGTCTGCACTCTTCCTTGGCAATCCGCATGGCATCGGCACTCCGGTCTCCATCTACGCTTTTCAAGGCGCTCCCATATGCAACTTCAATAGATCCCTCTCCTTATATTATGAGTGGAATTTCGGAGCATCCTTCGGTTGGCACAGATGCGACGGACAAATTTCATACTCCAATCTAATAGTCGGCTCCTCCGTAAACGCCTATCTGAACCTTGGAGTGGGTCTGCGTTGGAAGATTGGCAAGCATTATGCTGTGACAGCCGGAATTGATCTCACGCATTTCTCAAATGGCAACACATCCTTTCCTAATCCCGGCGTGAATATGGCAGGAATCAGGATTGGGGTGACGCGCTCTTTTGGAAAAGAATTCGACCGGTCAAATAGAGCAGTGTCGATCGATGCAGACACTCTCTGTCGCCGACATAAACTGCAGTGGGATGTCACTGCATATGGCGCTTGGCGTAAGCGCGTGTATAGGGGCGGGGAGACCCCGGTGCTTCTCCGAGGGCATTACCCTGTGGTAGGACTTGATGTGGCATCGATGTGGCAAATCAAGCCCATTTTCAGGGCCGGAGTCTCAGCTGATTTCCAATGGGACCAGAGCACCGACCTCAAGCGGCATCACGCTTATGGCGACACCACAGAGGATATCCGATTTTATCGGCCCCCTATCATGAGTCAGATATGTGTCGGATTGTCAGGAAGGGCTGAGCTTGTGATGCCGATTTTCTCCCTCAATTTAGGTATCGGCTATAACTTCATAGGCCCTGAAGAGACTCGTGCCTCCTATCAGCTTGCCAACCTTAAGGTGCGCTTCACAGAGCGCTTCTTCCTCAATGTCGGCTATCAGCTGCTCAACTTCCAAAAACAAAACAACCTCATGCTCGGATTCGGATACTCCTTCCGATAGCATGAGGTCGATATATTCTGACCTTTATGATATATGCTCAGTATTATATGAGCTGCGGGGCGGTCATCTTTTTCGCTTATCAGTATTGCTCCTTCTCGTTGGGGAAATCTCCTGTCTTGACATCGCTGATATAGTGGCGGAAGGCATCTGTCATCACTTCCCCTACATTAGCGTATCTACGCAGGAAGCGGGGTGAGAAGCCCATTGTCATCCCGAGCATATCGTGCATCACCAGAACCTGTCCATCCACGCCTCCGCCGGCACCGATACCGATCACAGGGATAGTAAGCTCCTTGGCTACTTGCTCAGCTAATTTTGCAGGTATTTTCTCAAGCACGATTGCGAAGCAACCGATATCTTCAAGAAGTTTGGCATCCTCAATAAGTTTCTTGGCCTCAGCTTCCTCCTTAGCGCGCACGCTGTAGGTGCCAAACTTATTGATGCTCTGCGGAGTCAGTCCGAGATGACCCATCACAGGAATGCCGGCGCATAGTATGCGTTGGATTGACTCAGCGATCTCAGCTCCACCCTCAAGTTTCAGAGCCTCTGCATGGCTTTCCTTCATCACGCGGATTGCAGATGCAAGAGCCTCCTTGGAATTACCCTGATAGGTGCCGAATGGGAGGTCGACGACCACGAGAGCTCTTTTTACAGCCTTCATCACTGACTTGGCATGATATATCATCTGGTCGAGAGTGATAGGAAGGGTTGTCATATTGCCTGCCATAACGTTGGATGCCGAGTCTCCTACGAGAATCACATCCATTCCGGCTTCATCCACGAGTTTTGCTGATGTGTAATCATAGGCGGTGAGCATAGAGATTTTCTCACCGCGATGTTTCATTTCCGTAAGGCGGC
>CAYNPB010000245.1:0-3609 GCA_964399005.1 uncultured Sangeribacter sp. | reverse complement strand
CTTCTTCAATTAGCGGCTCATCAAGATGCCTGGTCTTGTCATTGAAGTTGAGGCCAATGAGAAAGATACGGCGCTTCCCATTGCGGTAGGGAAGATCGTATCGCTTTTCTTTTATCTGATCGAGAGCTTCTTGTGATGACTTGTCAAATTTCAGCTCTATGATATAAAGGTATTTAGGAGTCTTGACTACAAGATCAATCCTGCCATCGGAAGTGTGAACTTCAGTTTCTGCCTTTATCCCAATCAACTTCAGAAGAATATAGATGGCTGTATGCAGGTTTTTCTCATCATCCATCTTCATCTCATATGGTATGCCGGCGAAGAATATATCTAAATTCTTCACCAACTTCTCCGGTTGACCAAGTAGAATACTGTTTATGATATTGCGAACTACAGTCTGAGAGTCGCCACCCTTCTTTACTTTAACATAGTAGGGGAGTAGTTCCTTGAAAAGGCTGTCAGTCACCTCTCTGTTAGGCATCCCAAGCCTATAAAGTTGGGTTTCCCTGTCATAATCCTTTATTGTTAAGTAGCCTGTCTGATAAAGCAATGCCAATGGGGATATATTTCTCAGATCGAAACCCTGAAGGGTCATCTCATCACATTGAGTATTGAGAATGCTCTCAATATCCTCATCAAACCGATGCATCGCCTCCGCCATGAGCGACGGTTGGCCGGTACGACTCCAGTAATTGGATATTTCTCGTTTTGAAAGACAACTTAGCAGCGACCAGGGATTATAAATATCGCTCCCTTTTTTTGCAAACCTATAGCCATCATAGTTCCTCTTCAGCTCTTGGCAAGCCTCCTCATAAGAAATGTCATTTTCTTCCGCAAATCGAAGGATGCCGGACTGGAAGTTGTAAAAAAGTTCCTTTTCTGTTATGCCGCAGATGTCTGCAAACTCATTGTCAAACGTAATGTCATTAAGATTATTAAGATCTGAAAAGACGCTCAATTTGCTGAATCGGCTTATTCCCGTAAGGAATACAAGCTGGATATGCTCCGCCGAGCTCTTGAAGTTGGAATAGAGGGAGGCAAGTTTTGTGCGGTAGTGCTCAAAATTGTCATCATCATTGATGTTGTTGACAAGAGGCTTGTCATATTCGTCTACGAGAATTACCACTTTACGCCCCGTCTTCTCATGAGCAGCTTTTATGATGTTTTGGAATCTGACAGAGAGCGAATCTGAGATCGCATCCAGTCCATATTCCCGCTCCCAATTTAAGAAGTAATTACTGAGTACCTCATCCAGCAATCCCGGCTCCTTATATTTCTGGACATTAAGGTCAAGACGGAGCACCGGATACTTATTCCAATCCCAATCGATAGTGTCTATATAGAGACCTTTGAAAAGATCGCTTTCTCCTTTGTAGAAATACTCGATTGTGGAAAGGAAAAGGCTTTTGCCGAAGCGTCGAGGACGCGCGAGAAACCAGTATTGGGCACTATTGTTGACTATTTTTTCCAGAAAATTGGTCTTGTCAACATAAATAGAGTCTCTTTCCCGCAATATACGGAAATTCTGTTGCCCAATGGGATATCTGCGTGAATCATCCATAAATTCTCCTTCTTTAATGCAAATTTAGCATATAAATATGAAATATGCAAATTTATCAACACAACGCAAGCAGATGAAAGAGCTATCACGAACCTCGATTTGGCTATATGAGGAAAATTCCGTAATTTTGCAGTATGGAAAAGAGCCGTCAGAATATTGCAATTGAGCAGCGCCTTACCCAACGCCTCACACAGCAGCAACTTCGCTTCGTTAAGATGCTGGAGATGAATGCGCCCGAACTCGACGAGGAGGTAGAACGCGAAATGGAGGCCAACCCCGCTCTCGAAGCAGTCGACGCCGATTCCTACCACGACTCAGCATCCTCCATATCCCCATCCCAGACAGAATGGAACGCCTCCCGACGCGCCTCTGCCGACTATACGGAGATGCCCGTTGCCGACTCTGCCCCCTCCCTCTACGACTCCCTCCTCTCTCAATTGGGCCAACTGCATCTCGAGCCGGACGTGCTGACAGCTGCCCGCTTCATAGTTGGCAACCTCGACTCTAACGGCCGCTTACAACGCGACCCATCCTTCCTCGTCAATGACCTCGCCTTCTCAGAAGGCATCGACCTTCCGCAATCCGTCATGGACAAAGGTCTCGCGGCGGTCCGAACCCTCGAGCCTCACGGCGTAGGAGCCATATCCCTTGCCGACTGCCTCTCAATCCAGCTCGAATATCTCCCGCCATCCCAGACCCGCGACGATGCTCTCCGTATCCTCAACGAGCAATACGAAGCCTTCTCAATGCTTCACACCCATCTGCTCGTCTCCCGACTAAAGATATCACAAGAAAGAGTCACCGCTGCCATCGACCTTATCCGCACCCTCGACCCCAAACCAGGTGCGGCCGTCGACTCCGCCTCCTCTGCCACCAACACCATAATCCCCGACGTAATCATCGACACCTCCGGCGATCAACCCGTCATCACGCTCAACAACCGAATCCCCGAGCTACGCATCAGCGAGACATTCTCCCAAGCAGAGACCGATATGAAAAAGCGGATGGAGAAACTCAAAGACAATGCCGACCGCGATTTCATCCTCAACCGCTTCAACGATGCCCGCGACTTCATAAAGTCGCTACAGCTACGTCAGCAAGCCATGCTGTCGGTTGTCACTGCCATAGTGAAATTGCAGCGCGAATATTTTGACACTGAAGACATATATCGCCTGCGCCCGATGATGATAAAGGATATAGAGCGACTGACGGGTCAGGACCCATCTGTCATATCCCGATGCACCGCAAATAAATATGTCGCCCTCCCTTGGGGCATTCTCCCTCTACGCTTCTTTTTCAGCGACACCGTCGGCGACAATTCAGGCGAAGAAGACACTGATGCTCTCACCAACCGAAAGATAGAGGCTGAAATTCGTCGAGTAGTGGATGCTGAAGACCGAAAGCACCCCTTGAGCGACGAAAAAATCACACAGATGCTCACTGCCGGTGGCCTCAATATTAGCCGCCGAACCGTTGCCAAATATCGTGACCGGCTTAATATTCCGCCTGCTCGACTCCGTAAACAAATCTAAATGCTACTTAATTGCTCTAAAATTTAGAAAAATTGCTATCATAATCAGTGTTTTTCTGTCTTTTATACTTTTTTATTTAAATTTTTTAAAAAATATTTTGCAAATTCAAAAATATTCCGTAATTTTGCACCGTAAACGAAAATCTTATGGATAGATTGATTGTAAATATTGCCCAGCAGCAAAATCAGCAGCAGAACTTGAATAATCTTCAGGTTCGCTTGTCTGTGTTTTCTCACCGCACCAGTCCGGTGATGATAATTTGATGCTGACAAGATATCGACGACATATTGAGGCTGGTTTCCCGATAGGGAAATTAGCCTCTTTTTCATTTTGATTTAATTTAACAGGTAAAATACTTTATTGTTATGAGCAAACTTAGATTTGACGTTGTTCAGGATGCCTTCAAGAAAAAGGCACTCGACGTAGAGACTCCCGTAGCTCGCCCCTCTGAATACTTCGGCGAACTCGTCTTCAACCGCGACAAGATGCGCAAGTATCTCAAGCCATCCACCTACG
>CAYNPB010000244.1:0-3619 GCA_964399005.1 uncultured Sangeribacter sp. | reverse complement strand
ACCGCGCCCGCTTCGAAAGCCGCAAGCGTGAGATTGAGCATCTCTGCCGTAAGACAAATATGGAGCATCCGGGAAGCTGCTCAGTTGAGATCAAAGACCAATATTATAATATGCGTGAGAAGATAGAGCCGGTGATGCACATTATCGAGATAGCTGAAAAGGCTATGCGCGAAGCAGGTGTCACTCCAAAGGTGCAGCCCATTCGCGGAGGTACAGATGGTGCTCAACTCTCTTTCAAAGGCCTACCTTGCCCAAATATCTTTGCTGGTGGAGAAAATATGCACGGACGCTATGAATTCGTATCTATCCAAGCGATGGAAAAAGCTACTGATGTGATTTTCAACATCGCCAAAATAATAGCCGAATAATTTCCCCGAGCCTCTCAACTACCCGACAACCCACAACTCACCCAATATTGAAGAATCTCATTGTAGTTACAGGCCCTACAGCCTCCGGCAAATCCGACCTCGCCGTCAAGCTTGCATTGGAGCATGACACTGAGATCATTTCTGCCGATTCCCGACAGATTTATAAAGGCATTCCGATTGTCACCGCCGTTCCTGACCTGACTCAGAGAGCGGGGGTGACTCATCATCTTATGGAGATGCTTCCTCTGGATGCCTACTATTCTGCAGCTATGTTTGAGGAAGATGCACTCAGGATTGCCCGACAAATTTGGAAGAACCGAGATGTGGCTATCGTATGCGGAGGATCGATGATGTATGTCGACGCGCTCACGTATGGCATTGATGAGTTGCCTACCGTACCTGATTCTATACGTATTCCGCTTACGGATGAATGGAAAAAGAATGGCGACGACTGGCTTCGCTCTCGCTTGAAGCTGCTTGATCAGGAATATTACTCTAAAGTGGATCTTGCTAATATGAAGCGAGTGTTTCATGCAGTGGAGATTTGCATGGCTTCCGGCACTACATATTCATCATTGCGGACAGGGCAGAGAAAAAAACGTGATTTTGAAATTGAGAAGATTGTGATCGAGCGTCCACGCGAAGAGCTCTTCGACCGTATCAACCGGAGGGTGATTCAAATGGTGGAAAATGGGCTTGAAGAAGAAGCGCGCAGAGTCTATCCCCTCCGACACCTCAATTCTCTCAATACAGTGGGATTGAAAGAGATGTTTGCCTACTTCGATGGAATGATGGATTTCGACACGGCGGTGGCTCGAATTCAGAAAAACACTCGGGTCTACGCAAAAAAACAAATGACATGGATAAAAACAAGATCTTAAAATACGCTGCAGTATTTCTCCTGATTATAGGTATTGCCTACTTCTGGAATAGACTCGCACCCGGTGCAATCGAAAATGATATCAAAGCCGACTCTTCAAAGCCGGCTCAAACATTTGCACTGAAAGATTTGGATAAAGTATCCCAAGCAAAGAGTGTCCCCGCTATCGAAAAGGAATACGAAGGATTCACTGTCAACTTCAATCCTAAGAATAAAACTCCAAACTACGTGGCATGGATTCTTCAGGGCAATGAGACTGAAGGAGCTTCAGCGCGAAGCAATAAGTTCTGGACAGACACTGATCTCGAGGGGTGTCCTGACACCCGAGACTATACCCGTTCCGGATATGATCGTGGCCACATGTGCCCCGCCGGTGAGCAGAAATGGAGCGACGAAGCAATGCATGATAGTTTCGTGATGGCTAACATTTGCCCACAGAGCCACGAGCTTAACACAGGCGCTTGGAAAACACTAGAGGATAAGGAACGAGTATGGGCAAAGCGAGATTCTATCCTCGTAATTGTAGCCGGTCCTATCTATGATTCATCCGATACAAAAACCATCGGCACTAATAAAGTGCGCGTTCCTTCGGCATTCTTTAAAGTATTGTTGGCTCCCTATTCCACTCCTATGCGAGCAATAGGGTTTGTATACCCCAATATGCGCTGCGACGGCAACATGTCGGCATATGCCGCCAGCGTCGACGACGTAGAAAAAATGACAGGCCTCGATTTCTTTGCAGCTCTCCCCGACTCAATCGAAAATGACATCGAAGCCCAAGTCCCATTCAAAGACTGGAATAATAAGAAATGACTTCTACAATTACAGCCCCCGCTACTCCCTCCGGTAAAGGAGCACTCGCCATAATCCGCCTCTCAGGCCAGGACGCATTGCAAATAGCTGATTCGGTTTGGAAAGGGAAATCTCTCAAAGAAGCCTCTTCCCACACAGCGCATCTTGGCTATATCATAGACGAGGCAAACAACATACTCGACCAAGCTGTGGCCACCATCTTCCGAGCACCTAACTCGTTCACGGGCGAAGACATAGTCGAATTCTCCCTTCATGGCTCTCCATGGATTCTCCGCGAAGTCAACAATCTTCTTCTCCGTCGAGGTGCGGAAGCAGCCGCCCCGGGGGAATTCTCCAGACGCGCATACCTCAACGGTCGCATGGATCTTGCAAGCGCTGAAGGAGTTGCCGACCTCATTGCCTCCTCCTCAAAAGCCGCTCACCGACTTGCCATGCAGCAGACACGCGGTGCCTTCTCAAAGGAATTCAACGAGCTCCGCGACAAACTCATCGAACTTGCATCCCTTCTTGAACTTGAGCTCGACTTCTCAGAAGAAGATGTAGAGTTTGCCGACCGCACACGCCTGATTGAAATTGCGACACTCCTTCTCCTCAAAATTGATCGGCTCACAAATTCCTATTCTACAGGGCGAGCCATCAAAGAAGGCGTCCCGGTAGTCATAGCAGGTATGCCAAACGTAGGCAAATCAACCCTCCTTAACGCTCTTCTGCAAGACGACAAGGCCATAGTATCAGACATTCCCGGCACCACCCGCGACATTATCGAAGACACGTGCGAAATCGACGGTGTTCTCTTCCGTTTCATTGACACGGCCGGACTGCGTGAATCTGACGATAAGGTAGAAAACATAGGCATCGAGCGTGCCCGACAACGCCTTAACAAAGCTGCCATCGTGCTCTGGCTAATTGACCCGCTCTCTCCAATGAGCGAGCAGATCACGGAGATGAACGCCACTTTAAAAGACCTCACAGAAGGCCAACGAATAATCCCCGTCATCACCAAGACCTCCGCCCCGGGCATGTCGGAAACCGCCATCGAAGGTATCAGCAAATATCTCGAAGCCGTCTTCACATCTGAAAAACTCTCCAACGACATCCAACCCATCATCAAGATTTCCGCAAGAGAAGGCCAAGGTCTCGCAACGCTCAGTGAAGCCCTAAAGAAAGTCTCCACAGGCGACTTCGACCCTGAAAAAGAGTTACTCCTGACCAATGCACGCCACTACGCCGACCTCCTACGTGCCGGACAAGCCCTCCGCCGCGCCCTAAGTCAGATGCAGGCCGGCTCCTCCGCCGACTTCATCGCCATGGACATCCGCGAAGCCACCTCCGCCCTCGCCTCCCTCACCGGCTCCATCACCACCCCCGACCTCCTCAACTCCATCTTCTCCCACTTCTGCATCGGAAAATGAGGCCAAAATAAGCCTGTGTCAACACCCGTATAAATCCCGTATAACAAGGATATAAAACAGGGCTGTGGCACAGGCTTCTGCAATAATCGGGAAATTTATCGGAAATTTAACCGTAGTTATACCCGAGTTGTCGATTTTTTGTTGTT
>CAYNPB010000243.1:0-3631 GCA_964399005.1 uncultured Sangeribacter sp. | reverse complement strand
TGCATTTCTTATCGCTCTAATCGCGATTTTTTATTAATTTTGCATTCGGATAGTGGTCTGACTGTGTCAGGGCGCTAATACCAATTTGAATTATCAATTACAAATACTATATAATGAAAAAAAATCTCTACACAGTCCTTGGTATGGCTCTTGCCTTGGCTATCGGAAGCGGTGTGGCTTCCTGTGGTGACTCTAAAGATGAAAAAGCGGCTCCCGTCAAAAAGACTGCTGTCGCCGACAGTGTCGCTCTTCCCAACTACCGTTATGTAGATATGGACACTCTTCTGACCAAGTATATACTCGCTAAAGACTACAATGAGGAGATGATCCGCATGCAGGAAAACCTTGAGAGTGAGACAAAGCGTCATCAGACTTCTCTGCAGTCTCTCGCTTCTCAGATACAGAACAAGGTGCAGAACAATTCTTATCTCTCACAGGAAAGTTTTGACACTGATCAGCAGAAGCTTGCTTCAATGCAGAGCAATGCAGAGCGTTCCGTAGGCATGATGCAGCAGAAGTATGCTGAGGCTGCCGCTAAGGCTCAGCAGGCTGTGTCTGACTCTGTGAATGCATTCATTGAGGCTTACAATAAGAAGCATGGCTACGACGCTATCTTCAATAAGGCTGCTGCCCTTCATTTTAACCCTGCTCTTGACATCACTGACGAGATCGTAGAAGGTCTTAACGCTCGTTATAATAAGGTTAAGAAATAACAATAAAAAATGTGTAGGCGTCTGTGTGGATTAGTTGTGATGGCAGTCTTGTCGCTTGCCATCATGATGCCGGCTATATCCTTTGCAAAAGGATGGGAACCGGTGCGCACCGATGTCTCCGGTCTCAACGCGGTAGCTCGCGGCAATGATGTTGAAATTCGTGTGTCGCCCGGCCATGTGGTAGTGGTTGCCTCACAACCTGTTCAGATTAAGGTGTTCACAATTCTTGGTCAGGTGGTGAGCAACGAAACCCTTCCCGTAGGCACAAGCCGCCTCCCTCTTTCTCATGGCGTTTACATCGTGAAGGTTGGAGATTTCACTTGCAAAATCGCCGTCTGACCCACCCCTTGACTCTTAACCCTTGACCCTTGACTCTTCACCCTTGACCCCTGATACCTAAACCCTGAAACCTGACACCTATGGTAGATATAGATTGGAAAAATCTTCCGTTCGGATACATTCCGACCAATTGTAACGTACGCTGCACTTTCAGCGACGGCAAGTGGGGACCTATTGAAGTCTCCGATTCTGAATACATCCCTATGCATATGGCCGCTGCCTGTCTTCATTACGGTCAGGAGGCTTTTGAAGGCCTTAAAGCTTTCCGAGGTGCTGATGGTAAGATCCGGGTGTTCCGTATGGATGAAAATGCAAAACGCTTCCGTCGCTCTGCGGAAGGCATTATGATGGAGCCCCTTCCTGAAGAACTTTTCTGTGAGATGGTTCGTAAGGTGGTTGCCCTCAATGCTGAGTTTGTACCCCCTTATGGCACTGGTGCAAGCCTCTATATCCGCCCTCTTGAGGTTGGAATTTCCCCACAGGTCGGTGTTAAGCCTTCTAAAGATTATATGGTGGTGATGTTTGTCACTCCTGTTGGTCCTTATTTCAAGACCGGATTCAGCCCCACAAAAGTGTGCATGAGCCGTAACTACGACCGTGTTGCTCCTCTCGGCACTGGCGCATTTAAGATTGGCGGTAATTATGCAGCGTCCTTGAAAGCCGGTGAAATTGCTCATGACATGGGCTATTCCGTCATGTTCTATCTTGATCCGAAAGAGAAAAAATATCTTGATGAATGTGGCGCTGCAAACTTCTTTGGTATCAAAGGAAACAGCTACATTACTCCGGCTTCCGATTCTATCCTCCCATCCATCACCAACAAGAGCCTCTGCCAGCTTGCTGAAGATCTTGGTATGACAGTGGAGCGTCGTCATATCCCCGTTGAAGAACTCGATTCTTTCGAGGAAGTAGGAGCATGTGGCACTGCGGCTGTTATTTCTCCGGTAGGCCTGATTGATGACATCGATACAGGCAAGAGCTATAAGTATGGCGATGGCACTCCCGGTGAGAAGTCAACGATGCTTTATAATAAGCTTCGTGGCATCCAACTTGGTGAAGAACCCGATACTCACGGTTGGATCGAAATCATCGAAGCCTGATTGAGTAGCAAGCATGCTCCGCATGCGTCTCCGGGAGTCGCGAAGCCCCTATAGGGGGAAAGGCGGCTTCTAAAAAGCACTGGTTTGTTCCGGTGTGAGAGCCTTAGGCTCGATCCCAAATTCTAAATTTTGCATTATGAATTATGCATTAAAAATAATTAATAACTACTACGAGGAGGGCTCAGCCCTCCTCGAGTTGCTTCTGACACATTCCGAGATGGTTGCCCGAAAGGCTCTCGATGTAGCGGAGGCCGCTCATCTTCAAATAGACCGTGATTTTGTCTACGATGCAGCGATGCTGCACGATATAGGTATTTTTCGTTGTAATGCTCCCGGTATATATTGCTATGGCGATGAGCCATATATCCGGCATGGCGTAATAGGAGGAGCGCTATTAAGGCAGGAAGGACTTGATGAGGCCTACGCGCGAGTGTGTGAACGGCACACGGGCTCCGGATTGACTGCAAAAGAAATTGCGGAAACGGGGATGCCGCTTCCGCATATGGATTTTCTTCCCGAGTCTTTGGAGGAAAAATTGATTTGCTACGCCGATAAGTTTTTTAGTAAGTCGGGAGATCCAAGAACTGAAAAACCATTTGAGCGAGTACGCGCATCAATGGCTAAATTTGGTCCGGACTCTTTGGCCCGCTTCGATGCTCTCCACGCTCTCTTCAATCCCTGACAAACCAACAGCCTCACAATCTCTTTGCACACCAGTCTGATATTACACACTCTCCGCATTTAGGATTCCTTGCTGTGCAGACATATCGCCCATGAAGTATAAGCCAATGGTGAGCATTCGACAGTTTCTCCTCAGGGATATTCTTCACAAGTTCCTTCTCTGTGGCTAATGGAGTAGGGGAGTCTTTTGTAAAACCGATTCGGTTGCATACTCTGAATACGTGGGTATCTACCGGCATTGCTGCTTTTCCCCACACTACTGCGAGCATTACATTGGCAGTTTTTCGCCCAACACCGGGCAATTTCATAAGATTGTCAATGTCCGACGGCATCTCCGAATTGAATTCTTCCACAAGCATACGCGCTGCCTTCAGAAGGTGACGTGTCTTGTTGTTGGGGAAGGTGACGCTTTTGATAAAAGGAAAAACTTCCTCCTCAGTTGCAGCAGCCAATGATTCCGGGTCTGGATATGCTTCAAATAGTGCAGGAGTGACCATGTTGACTCTCTTATCGGTGCATTGCGCCGACAAGATGACAGCTAAGAGCAGATGAAACGGAGTGTCGTAATGCAACTCCGTCTTAGGCTCCGGCATTATCTCCTCAAAAATGGAGATAATCCTATCATATCTCTCCTTCTTCCTCATTATAATCTTTTATTTCTTGCCTCTTGGTCCTTGCCCCTTGGTCCTTGACTCTTGGTCCTTAACCCTTCGCCAAAGCCAATTATGCATTACGCATTATGCATTATGCATTATGCATTATCTTCAGTGTGCCGCCACAAATTCATCAAGGAATCTC
>CAYNPB010000242.1:0-3701 GCA_964399005.1 uncultured Sangeribacter sp. | reverse complement strand
TATGAATTATGCATTATGAATTATGCATTATTCTAAATTTATTATTAACTTTGCATCTTGGAAGGATGGCCAAGGCCGGAAGATTGACTACATATTCTAAGAATGACAATGGAGCCCATCATACCACCAGTGGATCGTGACGCTATAGAGAGTGAATTGACTCCTGAGCGTTTCCTCCGACATACCAATAAAGGCGACAACCATCTTTATGTTGTCGATGCCCATTGCGCCCCTAACACTATGCTCGAGATAGGCCGTCTGAGAGAGATGGCTTTCCGGCAAGCTGGAGGCGGCACAGGCAAAGCCTATGACATCGATGAGTTCGATACCATGGCTGAGCCATGCCGACAGTTGATCGTGTGGGATCCTCAGGCGCGTGAGATTCTGGGTGGCTATCGTTTCATCACCGGAGATAAAATCGATATGTCTGCCGGTGTCCCTAAGATTGCCACCGCCCATCTTTTCTATTTTTCAAGTCGTTTTATTAAGGAAATTCTCCCAAACACTCTCGAGCTCGGCCGGTCGTTTGTATCCGTCGGATATCAGAGCAGCAAGGCTGGCACAAAGGCCCTTTTTGCCCTCGACAATTTGTGGGACGGATTAGGTGCTCTCACCGTAGTCTATCCCCATATCAAGTATCTCTTCGGAAAGGTGACGATGTATCCCGCTTTCGGCAGAGAAAACCTCGATCTCATTCTCGGGTTCCTCCACAAGCATTTCCCCGATTTGGAGGGTCTCGCACGCCCCATACGCCCGATCGTCACCAAGGCAATGTCTCCCGAAGTCCAGGAGCGTTTCTCCGGAGAAAACTACAAGGAAGACTATAAGATACTCAATCGCCTTATCCGCGAGAAAGGCCTCAATATCCCACCGCTCGTAAATGCCTACATGAGCCTGTCGCCTACCATGCGTATGTTTGGCACCGCCATCAACGATGAATTCGGCGATGTCGAGGAGAGCGGAATTTTCCTGACTATTTCAGAAATCCTTCAGGAGAAGAAAGACAGGCACATAGAAACTTATAAAGAAGAAATTGCTCATGAATAAGGTACTTGTGACGGGAGCCGACGGCTTTATCGGATCGCATCTCACTGAGGCTCTCCTTGCCCAAGGATGCGAGGTGCGCGCTCTTGCCCAATACAACTCCTTCAACAACTGGGGATGGCTCGAAGACATCCGTCATCCCGGGCTTGAGGTGGTGACTGGTGACGTCCGCGACCCTAATTTTTGCCGTCACATCGTGAAAGGCGTCGATACGGTGTTTCATTTGGCTGCACTAATCGCCATCCCTTATAGCTATGTGGCGCCCGATTCCTACGTCGACACTAATGTGAAAGGGACCCTCAACATATGTCAGGCTGTCCGAGATGCAGGCGTGGGGCGGCTGCTCGTCACTTCCACTTCAGAAGTCTACGGCACCGCAAAGTATGTACCCATCGATGAGAAGCATCCCAAGCAGCCGCAGTCTCCTTATTCTGCATCAAAGATCGGTGCTGATGCCATAGCGCTTAGCTTCCACAATGCTTTTGAAACCCCGGTGACTATAGTGCGTCCATTCAACACTTATGGCCCCCGCCAGTCTGCACGCGCCATCATCCCAAGCATCATCACTCAGATTGCCGACGGCGCGAGGGAGATAAAGGTAGGCGATCTCACTCCCACGCGCGACTTTAATTTTGTGGCCGACACTGCTGCCGGATTCATAGCCCTGGCTAAATCTCCCGAAGCCATAGGAAAGGAAATTAATATCGCCACCGGTCGCGAGGTCAGCATGGCCGACACTCTTCAGACTATCGCTCGCCTCATGGGTGTCGACGTGAAATGGGTCACTGATCAGCAGCGCCTGCGCCCCGGCGGAAGCGAGGTCTTCCGCCTCCTTGGCGACAATAGCCTCATCACTTCGATGACCGACTGGCGTCCTCGCCACTCTCTCGAAGATGGTCTGCAGAAGACTATCACATGGTTTTCCGATCCTTCAAATCTTAAAAAATATAAATCAGGAATCTATAACGTATGAAGAAGATTAATATCATGATGCTGGGCGGAGCTCGCCGGGTGTCGATGGCCGAACTGTTTAAGCGCAGCGGTGAGCGTATCGGACGCGAAGTGAACATCATCAGCTACGAACTCCTGGAGCAGGTGCCGATAGCACTCGTCGGAAAGGTGATTGTCGGTCTCAGATGGAGCGATCCCAATGTAGTGTCTGATATTGTCAAGGTGGCTCGTGAATATGATGTGGATATCATCCTCCCATTTGTCGACGGTGCCATAGAGATCGCATCCAAAGTGCGCACTCATCTTCCCAATGTCTTTATTCCCGTTAGTGATTTTGAGACGAGCCGCACCATGTTCGACAAGGTTGAGGCTGCCAAGGCTTTTGAGAAAGCTGCGATTCCCGTTCCTAAGACGTATACTGCCATCAACGCCAAAATGCCGGCTATCGCAAAACCCCGAAAAGGATCCGCCTCAAGAGGTATTAAGATTTTCCATACTCTCGACGAGCTCATGCAGCTCGAAAACCTCAGCGACTATCTTGTGCAGGAATATATTGAAAACCGCGATGAATATACCGTCGACTGCTATGTGTCTCAGAAAGGTGAGATTCTGACCATTGTCCCTCGGGTGCGCCTTGAGGTGATGGGCGGTGAGGTCACTCGCACCATCACATGTCGCAACACCACTCTCGACAAGCTTAGCAGGCAAGTGATAGAGACATTCCGTCTGCGCGGTCCTGTCACCCTGCAGTTCCTTCACGATCTCGACCGCAACCGTTATCTTCTGATGGAAGTCAATCCTCGTCTCGGTGGAGGTGTGGTATGCTCCATTTATGCCGGTGCTCCTATCACCGACTACATTATCGACGAGTCGCGTGGCATTAGCCTTAAGCCTTGCGACGACTGGGCCTACAACACTCTCATGGCACGCTACCAGAAAGAAGCAATTTTCTATGAATCCTGACCAAAATTGCCCCTCCGGGTGTTATCTAATTAGGGTGGATTTTTAGGGTGGATTTTTTAGCGAAAAAAGTTGCAAATCTAAGGTTAATTATGTAATTTTGACTTCCAAATACCTGAAATTTTGCACGCCTGTGCCGAATTTTGGGTGTAATGTATTGATAACCCGAATTTTAGTTAGTTTTTTTATACACATGATCATGAAAAAGACATTAGTTTATCTTTCAATGGGAGCTATGATCCTGACGATGGGATCCTGCTCCAAGAAGGTGAGTGACTTCGCGTCTGAGTATTTCACCACCAATCCGACTCCACTGGAGACAGTTGGCGAAACTGTGCCGGCTACAATTTCCGGAACTGTGCCCGCTAAGTTTATGCCTAAGAACGCTGTCGTGACTGTCACTCCGGTGCTCGTTTGGGATGGCGGCGAAGCAAGCAGCTCACAGGTGACATTCCAGGGTGAGAACGCTCGTTCCAACGGCCAGGTTATCTCCTACAAGGAGGGCGGTCCGGTGACTATCCCCTTCAATGTGCTTTATCAGCCTGAGATGGCAAACAGCGACCTCTACCTTGACTTCAAGGTGAACCAGGGTGGCAAAGACTACACTCTTCCCCGCGTGAAGGTCGGCTACGGTGTGATCGCTACTTCTACTCTTACCGACGTCGCTGTCCTTGAGCCGGCTCCCGCTACAAGCAACTTCGAGCGCATCATCAAGGAGAAATACAGCGCTGAAATCAAGTTCCTCA
>CAYNPB010000241.1:0-3731 GCA_964399005.1 uncultured Sangeribacter sp. | reverse complement strand
CCAAATCGTCAATCGGCCATCCCAGCCCCCGCATGATCGCCGGGAACTGCTCGTTTATCCTGACGCACAAATTGGCGTCTATCAGGTTGCCGCAATACTTCCCGGCCTTGTCCTTCGACGTACCCAGGAAATGATAATGCGGCGTGTCCTCGTCCACATGGCCCGCCACGGCTTCCAGGTTTTCATCCCGGAACACGCGCGGCTCTATCTGTTCCAGCGCCCTGAACCCATCGTCACAAAACCGCCTTATGTCCTTCCCGGTCATGCCCAGTTCGGCGACCATCTCCGGCGGGGGTTTGAGTATCGCGGCCCAGCCTATAACGGCGTCACCACGGAGGCCGCGCTCTGCCGTCTTCCCATTCTTCAGCGTGACCGGGATTCTGTAAGCGTCCGCCGCTTCACACATGGCCTCCCATGTGGCCGTCCCGGACGGCCCGCCGTCACGATGCCAATACGGGTTCTTGTGGCTCCTGGTGCGGTCAAGCGTGGGCGATTTACTCGCCCGTTCCTCCATGGCTTCCATGAAGATTGCCAGCCCGTTCGACCTGTGCCGCGCTCCCGGTTTCGGCTCCCCTCTGACCAATCCTGTTATCTGTGGCGCCCATGCGTAGCCCATTTTCTCACCCGCCTTTTCTATGTGTGGGCACATTACAAACCGTCTTCTCAGCCTGTGACCCGGACGGCCTTTTTCTGCCTATCGTCCATTATACCAGCTTGCCCTTTACTTGTAAACCCAGTACCACTGACCACTGGGTTTGCAAGCAAACCCGTGGTCCCCCAGCCCGCTGTCGCGGGCCGGGGCCCCCAGGGCTACGCCCGTTTAACGTACCCCGGCCCAGGCGTGAACGTCCCGAAGTCGCCCAGCTCCTGCCGGATGGCGTCCTCGTCCTGGCCGTCGATTTCCAGCCTGGCCTGCAACTCCTTATGGCCCTCCAGAACCGGCAACATGACCTGGCCTTCAATCTGCCGGGCCAGCTCCTGATTGCGGCCGCACCGCTCGGCGATTACCTGCATATTGGCCCGCACGTTCCCATATTCCAGGTATTCCGTGAACGCCGCGGAACCCTCCATGAAGCCCCGGTTTAGCATGATGTCAAAGTCAGCCTCATGTATCGGGATAATGACCGGGAACCGGCGGTAGCTCTGGCCCTTGTCCTCGACGCCCCGCTTGTTGCCGTCCTTGTCGGCGTACTCACCGGCCAGGCCGTCCAGGAACTCAACGTAGGGCTGGACGCTGTTCACGATGTTGACCACGTTACAGAGGTTGATACTGGCGTACTTGACGTTCTGTTTCTGCCGGGTGGGGTGGGTGTCGAATACCGTGAACACGTTCCCGCGCCCCTTTAAGGCTTTCAGAAGGTCATACGCCCGCCAGTCGTTCCAGATAATGACCGGCTGGCCATCGTAGCACTCGAAAAGCGCACCCTCGGCCCCAACCTCGAAAAACATAGCACTGTCCCCCAGGCCGGTCAGCTCCGGGTTATACTGGACGGCCAGCATACGCGCAAGGCCCCGGCTGAAAAGGCCCTTGCCGACGCCTCCCCGTCCCTCGACGTAGTAGTTAATCCTCGTCCTGGGCGGCTCCATCCGGCTTATGTAGTCCATGCGTAGCCGTTTAAGCGTGCTGAAATCCTGGGCGTACAGTACGGGGTCATCTTCCAGGCATTGCAAAAGCGTCTTGCCGTGCCGGAGCACGTCGTCCCTCATGCGCTCTTTCGGGCCGAGATCCCGCCCGTGTTTCGCAATCGTCATGGCCCGTTCCGTCAGATCGGCCCGGAAGTCAAAGCCGTAGCTCGTCGTTATGGCGCTGTCAGGATACAGATACTTGCCCAGGGCCTGTTGCTTCTCGTCCTCGTGGGTGAGGTACTGCACCGCGTCCAGGAATGCCCCGCGCCCGTTCTTGACCTCTATCAGGTGTTCGGGGACACTGAACCACTTAGCCAGCGTGGCTGTACTCGTGTAGTTGAACGGCGTTTCAAAAACAACGTGCCAATGGGGCGCTTTCGGCTTCCCGGCCTCGTGGATTTCCGGGACAATGACGGCCTCGGCCTCCTGGGTCTTGCCCTCCTTCAGGAGCGCCGCTTTCTTCTCCTTGGCCTTGGCCGCTCTCGTCCGGCTCTCCTGTTCGTCCTTCTCGCTGTAAACGTCCTTGTCATGGCAGATATACGCCCACCGCTTGATTACTTTGTGGGTCAGTGCAAGCCGTATCGTGTGTTCGTCCAGAATTTGCGTCCCGTCCGGCAACTGGCACCGCGTGGACACCTCGAAAACTTTTCCTTTTGCCATTTTTCCTGCCTCCTGCACAATTTGTCTATACCTGGTATTTTACACCGTTTACACCGATTTGTAAAGCCTGTTTTCTGATTTTTTCGGTGTAAACGGTGCAAATTTTTACACCGTACACTGTACCACCCCGCGCGCACTCCACAAGCCCGTTGTCGTGCGCGCGCGTTGGCGTAAACGCCCTATTTTCAAGGGTTTTGGGCCTTGTCGAAAAATGTCGAAGGTGACACATTACACCGTTTACACCGTTACACCGAGAAAACTTTTTGGACAGGCTCCCACCCGTCCCGGAACGGTGTAAACGGCCCGCCTCAACCCCCTCATGATTGCAGAGTGTAGCACCCAGGGAAGCGGCGTCAAGGCCGGGTAGTATTTTTTGCGCCCCGCCTCCGCTTCGCTACGGCGGGGCGCAAAAAATCTCCACCCTTACCCTTGACCCCGCTTCCCTGGGTGCTGTGTGGCAATCAAGAGGAGGTTAAGGCAGGGTGCGGCAAAAAACCGGAAGAAGAACGAGAGCAGGGCCGCGCCTACGGCGCGGCCCTGCACGGGGGACGGCGGCTCCCGCCGCCGTCCCGGAACCCTGTTCCCCTCTGATGTGGACCCCTCTACTCCGGGGGCCGTAGGCCCCCGGCTTCCCAGGTAGCGGCATTGTCGCCACACTCCACAGAGGGTTAGGAACCCGGATAACTGGGGCCGTCTTTGCTGGCGTCCCTGGCCCTCGCCTCTGTCTGCCGTTTCAGCTCGTCCAGAATCGACCCGCCGGAACGCTTGGGCGGCACGGGTGGGGGAGTAGCGACAGAACCGCCGAAGATCGCGGCCCTGGCCTCCTGGTATCGTTCCTCGTCCGTTTTGGGCCTGGCGGCCTCCTTGACGGCCCGCCTGGCCTGTTCCTGCTGGCGCTCCCGTTCCCTGGCTTTCTCGGCATCCTGACGGCGTTTCTCGGCCTCCTTGGCCTCTTTGGCCTCCTGGGCCTCCCGTTCCTCCTTGGCCTTTCTCTCGGCCTCCTGGGCGGCTTTCTGGGCTTTCCAGGTACGGTATTCCTTCATGTCGCCTATCTCGCGTTCCAGACCGGCCTTTTCCTGCTTCGCAAGCAGTACGGAACGTTCCCAGTTAGCAGCCACTTCCAGGCTCGCGGCCTCGGCCTCCTTCTTCGCGTCCCTGACGGCCTGGGCCTTTATCCCGGCGGCTTCCGTCTTGGCGTCCTCGACGGCTTTCTCCTTGATGGCCTGGGCCTCGTCCTGGGCGTCCGTGATAATCTTAGCGGCTACCCGTCCGGCGTTCTCCGCCCTCTGCTTGCCGTACTGCTTGACGCTCTGGCCCTGCCGCTTCCGTTTGGCTTCCCGCTCGGCCCTGTATTCCTCGTCCGTCTTCATCCGTTCCCAGTCCGTCATGTCCAAATCGTCAATCGGCCATCCCAGCCCCCGCATGATCGCCGGGAACTGCTCGTT
>CAYNPB010000240.1:0-3760 GCA_964399005.1 uncultured Sangeribacter sp. | reverse complement strand
AAATTGCTTGCCCAATCTGCGGTGAAATGATTGAAGAAACTGCGACCGTATGCCCATACTGCAATGAGAAAGTTGAAAAAGCTGCTCCTTCTCAACGAAATGCTTTCAGGGAAAAAGTGATGGCTGAAAAAACAGTCCCTCAAAATAAGGGAAATGCTGACAGAAAGAAGTGGATTTACGGGGCGGTTGCAGTAGCCGTGATTGCTATTGTATGTGCCTTAGCCTTCTCTTCCAAATCTAGTAGTACCTCCAATGACAACTCATACGCCGGCGATTCTATGGTCGTAGTAGAAGAAATGCCAGTGGAGGCTGTGGAAGAAGAAATATATGATTATGATGGCTATCAATATCGAGATCATAGCGCACAAGGAGCTGACGACTATCAGGAAGATAATACAATCCACAGTTTAGAGGAATACTAATTTTATAAAAACAACGCTTTATGAGACTCCATAAATTCATAGCAGTAATTCTAGCTGTAATGTTCTCGATCTCGGCATTGGCAGGAGATTGGAAAACAAGATACCTGAAAGATGCTTTCGGGGATTCGGATTATTCAAAACCTGTCTATACGGTTGACTTAAAAGGAACTACTGACGTAGTGCGCAAAGGCGAAAGCTGTACACTTAGTTTTATGGTGCATCGATCTGGAGATTCCGTACTTATGAGAGCATTCCTTACCAGAAATGGGCATCAGGATTTTTGGTCTGACACACATTGTTATGTGAAATTAGCTAATGGTAAAAAATTTGAAATACCTTGCTCTGCTGAGGATGGTGATCTTTGGTTTTATCTCAATAGCAAGGAGCTGTCAGCAGTACTGGACATATTGAACAACGGTAAGTTCACTTTAGCAATCACTAGTAGAAGTATGTTTGGCGATGTAATGAATTGCACATTCACAGTCGGAAATCAGACAACAGGAATAAAAAACCTGCTTGGTGTAAGATAATAACAAGAAGCAAACAATCGCTTAGTATGTTTTATATTGAATAACCAATCATAAAGAAGCTCACACAGTTAATTCATTCTATAGACCAACACAATATGGAATCGTTAAGAAACATCATTAAACTCTGTATCTTTGCTCTTATCTTTGTCGTCTCTGGATGCGGGTCAAGCAACAAGAATCCTAATGACGAAATGGCTGAAGAATCCAATTCAGAAGAAGTAGGGGCTGTGGCTGCTGTACCCACTGATGATACCGCAGGAAAATGGGAGATATATAAAAATCTTGATAACCATATACAATCCAATATAAGAAACGAAATCGTTTATCCGAACTATTACCTAATATTTTCTTTCATGGCTCCCGATGGGATGCACGAAGCCCAAATGTCTATGAATCTTAGAAAGAGACATGGCAGTAAGAAATATGAATATGTCCCAAATGGAAACTTTAAGATTTACTTCGGGGACATGGAGCCTTTCGATGCTCCAAGTTCGTATGAATTTGTATTTCCCCAGTCGGATGCTCAACAGGTATTTGATATACTTGACAGGGGATACTTTGAAGTGAAAATAGTCAATGTCGATGACAATACCACTTATAATTTTACTATCGGAAAGCAGACGTTAGGAGCTTCAGAGGCGTATTCCCAAATTAAAGATCTAAAGATGAAATAAGTATGGCTGAAACAAAGAAGTGTCCCTATTGCGGTGAAGAGATAATGGCGGTTGCAAAAAAATGTCGCCATTGTGGGGAATGGCTTGAAAATGATACTCATTCTCAGGCTAACCATTCTCAATCCTCTGATACTACCGTATCAAATAGTAACAAGAAAACGAACCTATGGCTTTATATAATAGGTGCCATAGTGATAATCGTTCTTTTTATCTGTCTTATTCCCCGAACATCTGGTAACGCGAATGGAGAAACACTGACTCCAGAGGTAAACCAAAGATATGAAACTACTCTTCAAGAAATATCAGGTACAGCAGACACTCCAGTAAAGTACGCAGACGGACGCTTTATTTGGTACATTTTAACCGGTGTCGGCGACGGCATGAGCTATTCTAAATATTTGTCTGTGTATGATAGCAAGGAAAATAAAACTGATGAAATAAACATAAATAAAACAGGATTCCCAGACAGCGAAGCTCATATTGATAATGTTTCAGAGTATAATGGAAAGATAACGGTCATCCAATCTTATGCAGCCAATTCTAACGGGTGGGTAGAATCAACAAGCGTATGGAATATAGACTGCCATAGCCGAAAATGGAAATGTGTAGCTGACCGTGTGGCTGGAGCTGAAATAGTTAATGGTGGTGCCGCTGTGAAAATAACTGAGGCAACCATACTTAATCCTGATGCACCAACATTTGACCAAGAATATAAAACAGTAGAAAGAACCATAAATCTCTGAATATGAAATTGAATTATAATATGCTGAGTGTTGTTGTGGTTGCTAGTATCGCTACGTTAACTTCCTGCAATAGTAATAATAAGGAGATACAGGACGCGAATCATCAACAAATCGAACAGCAAGTCAATCCCAATCAAGCCAAAATAGTTGAATTAGAGGCTCAACGTGATGCCATAATTGAGAAAATAGAGGCTATAGGTAAAGAGTACCAAGCTTACCATCCTGAAATCTCAGAGGATGCCATTATTGATTCTCTCAATGTGCATACTTTCACCCTTAGACAGCAGAGTAGGCAACTTGAACAGCAAATAGATAGCCTCAAATCTCTATAACTCAACAATCAGAGGTGTCTATCAACACTAAATCAACAGCTCACTCTTAATCGGGTGGGCTGTTTTGGTTATGGGAAAGAAAAAATGAAGAGCCGTCGCTATGTCTCTTCGACTTAACTTTTGCTCTTCGATAGTCCGTGGCCGTTCTGTTTGCAAGACAGTAGCTATACAAATTACTAGACTCGGTTCTATCCTTCCAATCATTAACGCATCATTCTCTTCGATGATGCAATGACCAGGCAATATTATGGAGATTCCCAAATTTGACAGCGCCCTCTTGGACGGATATATCAAATCCTTTCATCTCGTATATAAGGCAATAGAGGGATTAGAGGCGTAATTAATTTTGCCTCATTGACTTCTGGATAAATGTCTGCCTTTCGATCCCAAATTCAGTTCTTGCCTTATTATAGCAGCTATTCACCATGCTTTCAATATCGCTGTTATTTAGACCGGCGCGGCTATTCTCTCCAAACTGTCCAATAAGGGAGGCTACTGCATTACCATATAGCACACCGTCTTTGCAGTATAGGGTAGCTCTCCTAAGAACCTCCTGATGTCTGTTCCCATCCTTATAATAGTCGGGATTGGAGGCATTGCAGCTCTTGATTATCTTATTCATCAATGTCTTGTCGCTACAACTCAACTGCCAACCTTTATTCATCAATATCTCCTGTGAGGTATGCTGAAACTGACCATACGATGAATGTACGCCGGGAAAAGATTTAGGTATCTGGTGCGCTTGAAATTGTGGATTATGTGAAAATTGATATTCCTCCAAATTCTGGTCTGTATTGATAAAGACATTTGGATCGTGGCAAATAAAGCAAGCTCTGGCAATATCCTTCCCGGTCATATCGAGTTGTGGTGTGCGTGGATATAGGTTCTCTTTGATATTGATGAAGAGTTCGGTGTGATAAGCGGACTCTCTATTGTTATGAATCATGGCAGCCTTTATACCTTTAGCCGGGGATTTCCATACTGCGTAGATATGTAGTGGGGTTGCATATTGGATTAACTTCTGCCTGAAATGTTCAATCTCAATGGCATTAGGATTAT
>CAYNPB010000239.1:0-3763 GCA_964399005.1 uncultured Sangeribacter sp. | reverse complement strand
CCGACACCCTTATCACCATCCAGACCGACCCAAAGACCGACCTCTGGCAACGCACATACTACGGTTTTCAGAACGACAACGCACCTGTGCTGCAGATGAAGACCACCCGCAAATATTTCTCATTCACCGTCAAGACATCTTTCGACAGCTCCGTATTGTTCGACCAATGCGGGATCGCCATCTATCTTGACAGCGAAAACTGGGCCAAGGCATCCATCGAATACGAAAATGAACAAATATCTCGTCTCGGCAGCGTAGTCACCAACAACGGATACTCCGATTGGGCCACAAGCGACATCCCGTCTTCAATCCACGAGATGTGGTATCGCCTCAGCCGCCGCGAAAGCGACTTCTATATCGAGACCAGCACCGACGGCGTGAATTTCCAGCAGATGCGAGCATTCCATCTCTTCCACGGCGACGGGGAAATATCTTTCGGCATCTACGCAGCAAGCCCAAGCGACCACTCCTTCACAGCCAAATTCACCGACATGAAAGTCGGCGAATGCCAATGGCCCGCATGGAATGCCAATTAAATATTCAAATATTTTTATGCAAGCGTCAATTAAGTGTCCTAACTTTTAGGACACTTTTATTTATTTTTTATTGTCGTCATAATTGAGGGTGGACATTATTTATTAATTGATTTATCCACCATATTTTTCCCTCTTTCTAGTTTATGATAGTAGTCAAATGTGGGGGTGGGAGAAATGGTTGCTGAGTCAACCATTGTGTTCTGTTGCTTGTTAATAATAATGACATGGTAAATGACAAGATATAGTCATACATGGAATGCCCGGTCGAGGGTGTATCGTAGTATAAAATAATAGCATATGAATACGTATAAAATGTTTACTCCAGGAACTATAAATGGGTTGCAGACCAAGAACAGGATTATTCGCAGCGCCACAAACGATCATCTCGGGAATCCTGATGGCTCAGTCAGTGACGCGGAAATAGAAATGTATGATGCTCTCGGATGTAACGAGGTCGGCACAGTAATAACAGGTCACATGAGTGTAAGCCCTGATCTTGCATATCGTGCTG
This sequence comes from uncultured Sangeribacter sp., assembly GCA_964399005.1. GTDB lineage: Bacteria > Bacteroidota > Bacteroidia > Bacteroidales > Muribaculaceae > Lepagella. Next base: position 2,716 of record CAYNPB010000239.1, on the reverse strand, counting down.
ATGAAATGCAGACGTGCATAGGCGACGACAGATATCTTGAAGGACTCACCCGTATTCCTGCTAAGCTGCACGAGTATGGCGCGTTGGCAATCGCCCAGCTTTCCCTGGCTGGCCCAAAAGGTTTGACTCCATTTGACTTCAACGACCTCACTACTAAGGAAATGGAGCACATACGAGATTTATTCATTGCAGCAGCTTTCAGGGCTATGAAAGCTGGTTTTGACGGAGTGCAGATTCATATCGCTCATTGGTATCTGCTGCAGGCAGTCGTAAACGTAGATATTAACAAGCGAACTGATAAGTATGGAGGTTCCAGTGAGAACTGTATCAGGTTGCCAAAGGAGATTGTGGAGGGGATAAGAAACGAATGTGGACCGGATTTCATCATCATGGTAAAACTTAATGCCCACAACACTCTGGCCGCTGTTGACGATTATCCTCTGTTGTCTAATTATTGTAAGACTCTTGTAGATGCCGGGGTAAATCTTGTGGAGATCAGCGGTGCTGATTTTGCAAGGAAAGCGCGTACAGATTCCCTTTATTATCTCGATGCGGTCAAATATCTGAAAGAGCAATACCCTGAAATTACATTATCATTAGTTGGGGGAATTTTCTCAAAGGATACTATTGAGAAGGCTCTGGATGTGACTGACTTTGCATCAATGTCGCGTGCGCTCCTCACTCAACCCGATTTTGTCACCAAATTGCATGAAGAGGATCTTGAAAAGTCAAGGTGCCTGCATTGCAACAAATGTTTTGAAATTTTCAAGACAAAATATGAGCGTTGCGTCTTCGGCCCCGTTCTTCCGAAACTAAAGGAATCTTTCAGCTGAATATCCAATTGCAAATATCCTCCGGGAGAATACCTTTTTTGCCTTCTCGTAGTTTCCGGCCAGATCGTGTATGAGGCGTTCAATTATCCTGAATACTGTTATCTCGGGAGAGGAGAGCATTGAATACTCCCAGGTATTTATATTCACTCCTATAAATGGAGCGTTGTCAGAGTGACATAGTGCACGCTCCAAGCGATTCATCAAGGAAGTTTTTCCGCTTCCCCATTCGCCCTGAAGGGCTATTGTAATGGGTGCGGATGAATTCTCAATGAACTTGATCAGGCCATTGACATATCCTTGGGTGCCGAAGTCATTGACTTATGAATTGAAAGGGATGTCAGACAGCGAGGTTTTATTTTTCTGTTTCATTCTGCTGTTATGTATATCGGTGTTTCGTAAGTGCGTATTTTCGTTGCTAATTGCAAATTTACAAATTATTTTTCATACGCACAATTTGCCAAACAACATATCTACAGGCTGCACGTGCAAAATTCATGCTGCATAAAGTAATTCATCAAATTCTTCTCCGACGAATTGAAAATCGGCGAGATTCTTTAATATTGTACAATGACGAGCCAAATCGCCGACGAGATAGTTGCTGGATATTTATTGGGCTGATGAAAAAGGCTAAGGTACATTTACTTTGAAAAAATAAAGGGTTGTTATCGGACAACCCTAAAACCTGAGTGCAGAAATTGCCTTACGGCTATCCCACATCGCAAAATTACAAAAAATCTCCGCAACTGTCAAGTCCTAATTGAATAGGCTCCTCGGGTGTGCTTATTGGGTGAGATATTCGTTTGAGGACTTTTGCTGGATTGCCTCCAACTACAGAATTAGCGGGAACATCTTTTGTGACGACGCTTCCTGCTCCGATTACGCAGTTGTCGCCGATTGTGACTCATTATCTTAGTTTTGTCCCGTCATGAAAAGCGTTGCCAACTCGGCTGCCAAGTCCAACATATCCATTGTGGATGGGATAGAACTGGTTTGAAACTTTTCATAATAATATTTCTCAATGATAAGTTAATACACTAATACAACTTCAAAGACCTTAAGAATGTTTATCCACTAATAAATAAAAGCAGGAAAGCAAATAAGAATGTCAAGGGGGAGATTGGGATCTAAGAATCTTGCATTATTCAGTTGATATGGATTATAATTACACAAGGAATTTTGATCTTACGTTTAGGGCTTGACAAGAGTCTTTTTCCCATTGATGATATAGATTCCACAATTCAATGGTCGGCTTGCAACAATTTGTCCTTTAAGATCAAATACTGAATCAGATGTAAATTCGCTTTCATTTGTGACCATTTCTATATCATTGGAATCTTCCAATGAAATCCTCAAAGTAATATTCCCTTCTCCAAGAAAATCTTTCAACTTAGATACTGATGAGTCATCAATTTTACCAAGGAGAGTATAACTCCAAGAATTTGAGCCATAAAAGATCACCATATTATTCCCCTGATAAAGCATAATATCACCTGGGTCTGCTGTAATCTGACGATTAGATGTCGGAAAAGATTTAGGGAGTGCTCCAACCTTCTCAAATCCCCCATAGTCATTCATCTCAATGTCTATCGGTCCTTTTTCAAGCATAGCCACCAATTCTCTGGTTGCCTCATTTTCAACCAAAGTAGCTGTCAAAGACATTTCATTAACCGAGAGTAAAATTTTTGTCTGTGCCATACCTATTAAAATTGTAAAACTAAAAAGATAAGCTAATAGAAACTTCTTCATATATGCTTGATTTTATTCATGATACAATTTACTGCACTAACTATAATGGCCTAAACTATATACATAATAATCATATGTGTCTTTTTCATTAGGAGGAGAGGCGGCTGCGGAATTGAGTTGGGCTTTCTCCAGCCACA
>CAYNPB010000238.1:0-3800 GCA_964399005.1 uncultured Sangeribacter sp. | reverse complement strand
CTTGACTCTTGGTTCTTGACTCTTGGTTCTTGACTCTTGGTTCTTGACTCTTAACCCTTTACCACCATGCATAAATTCACAAAGATTGTAGCCACTGTGTCTGACAAAAGATGCGATGTGGACTTTATAAAGGAGCTGGCAGCTGCCGGTGTCAATGTAGTGCGCATGAATTCTGCGCATCTGGAATACGACGGTTTCAAGAAAATTGTTGATAACGCTCGTGCTGCCGACAGCACTCTTGCTATCATGATGGACACGAAAGGTCCTGAAATCCGCACTACCGTGACGGCTTCCGGCGAGCCCATAGAGTTTCATGCCGGCGATGCAGTGACTTTCTATGGTAATCCCGATGGAAAGACCTCCCAAAAAGTTATTAATCTTAACTATGCTCACATTGCCAATGTTGTAAAGCCCGGCGATAGGGTGCTTATTGATGACGGTGAGCTTGAATTTACTATAGTATCTATCGAAGGCGATGCAATCCATGCAGTGGCTGACAATGATGGCTCTCTTGGGTCGCGTAAGAGTGTCAATCTTCCCGGAGTAAGTATTGATCTTCCGGCTGTCACTGAACGTGATAAGAGAAATATCGGATATGCTGTAGACTTGGGGGTGGATTTCATAGCCCATTCTTTCGTTCGCTCTGCTGCCGACGTCCGCGAAGTGCAGGCTATTCTTAACGAGCGCAATTCCCCTATCAAGATTATATCGAAGATTGAAAATCAGGAGGGCATCGACAATTTCGATGAGATTCTTAATGCATGTTATGGCATAATGGTTGCGCGTGGCGATCTCGGCATCGAGGTTCCGGCGGAGAAAATCCCGGGCATACAGTCGATGATGATACAGAAATGCATACGTGCTCATAAACCTGTGATTGTGGCTACACAGATGCTTCATACCATGATAGAGCATCCGCGTCCTACAAGAGCTGAAATCTCAGATGTGGCTAATGCCGTCTACCAGCGTGCCGATGCTATTATGCTATCGGGCGAGACCGCTTATGGAAAGTATCCGATTGAGGCTGTCACAACTATGACGAAAGTGGCTATAGAGGTGGAGGCTTCTCTCCGTCAGAAGATGGAGATTCCCCCTCTTACTGATGATGACATCACATCCTTCCTTGCGCGTCAGGCCGTGCTTTCGGAAAATCGGGTCGGCACACGTGCCATCTTCACCGATGCTTTCGGTGGCATTGCCGCCCGTTTCATAGCTTCATTCCGCGGTAACAACCCGACATTTGCCATTTGCCATAATAAGGAAGTATATCGTTGGCTTGCTCTCAGTTTCGGAGTGTCAGCCTACTATTTCCCCCAACCCGATCAGGAAGATCCTCGCCATTCTGTAGAAGCTGTAAGGCAGATTGTGAAGGAAGACCATATCGGCCTTGACGACCGTATAGCCTATCTGACCGGCACAAAGCGTGGCACTCGTGCTCTCGAAATTCTGACACCGGGCGAGATTCTCAATCCTTGATTTTTTGAGATAAACTCTCAGGTGAGGGCCCGATATATCCGGGACGGAATCCCCCTTCGTCTATTACGATGCGCTGGATAGCCATGCCGGCATCTATACCACGGAGCCTCAGCTGATGCGTGGATTTCCCGGTGTCGGCTGGAAGTGTCACCTCTGACAATGCAGAGTTGCGGAGCACATTGAGTTTCCAGGGTTTCGACCATTCTTCCGGAAGGAATTCTATGATTTGCTCTTCTCCTCCGTCGAGTGAGACCCCTATTTTGCACCCTTTCCCTTCGTGAAGTGGGAAGTAGGGGAGATGGAATATCTGGAGCTTGATGCTGTCGTCTCGCAGGTTTTCGATTGATAAGAAGGCTTCCGCTAAATTGGCTGTGGTGTTGGCAGTAGGATCTCCGAGTTGAAGTATATGGCCATCGTAGCCTATCCCCTCAATCATGCTCGCTCCATTGCTAATGTCAGCAGAGCGCAGATCAAGAGTCCGGCATCCCAAGGTTTTATTTCGCGATAGCAAGTCGATTCTCTCATTTTTTTCAGACTCTCCGACTCCCGGGAATTGACGAAGTTGTGGGCGATCCTGATATTTTGCGCAGAATCCCGGTGGTATCGACATCATTCCGTCCCATTTCCCATTCTCAAGTGAATTGTAGAGTCTATTTAGGGTCTCTATGCTGTCGGCTGCCTCTATTGAAAGTCTGGCAGCAAGATTAGCTCCCGGTTGGTCGTTAGCCTCTGCCAATTCTCCATTGAGCTGAGCAAAGAGAAACTTACGGTTCATCATCTCTGATGCAAGCACCGGATAGCCTATCATCTCGAAGAAAGGAGTCTGCAGTGAATCGGGAAGCTGCGACATGATTGCCACGGTTTTGGAGGCAAGATTCTCATACTCGTCAATGCGCTGCCATGCATCCCCGTAATTGGAGAAACTGAAATCCGTGGGTCCGATCTCTCGAGTGTCCGGGGTGTCCCATTCTATTTCCCATCCCATATATTCAGGTTTACGTATCCAGGCAAGCCTGTAGTATTCATCAAGAATCGCCTGCACGTCATCCTTATATTTTTCTCCACACCAATCGGCTACGAGTGAAGACTGATAGCCATTGACATTATCCTGGTTGAAACTTCCAAAATCCCATGCCATATCGAAGAATGTCTGCGTGTCAAGTTCGGCTGGTTTGATATCCCCTACATTGAGCAGCCAATAGCGGTCGGCGCCGCAGTCATATGATTTCTTCACCTCGTGATACATCATTGCAGGGGGCGTCGTGCAAAGCCAAAGATAGTCGTGAGGGGTGCCGAGATAAGAGGTGTGATAATACACTCCCGAGCTCCCTGAGCGCAATCTTTCTTCAGGTGTAGACACGCTTTTCATGAAGCCGTAGTTGTCGTCGGGCCAAATGATTGTCACATCTTCCGGCACTTTCAATCCTTTGCGGTAAAGGTCAAGTGTCTCTTTATATGGCACAAAGATCTGTGGTATCTCTGATGCCGGTCGCCCAAGCCGTTTGGAAAGAAGGTCTCGCTGGTCGGTGATTACCTTTTCGAGAAGGGCAATCCTCTCTTCTATGGGGCGCGTGCGGCTCATGGCCTCATCGTGCACTCCACGCATCCCTATCGTGTAGATGTTTTCATAGTCGGCCACCTCATCTAAGCGGTCGGCGAATTTGCCATAGATTACGTCGCGGTTCGTGCCGTAGTCCCATTCCCCGTCACGCTCCGGATTCCATTCCGAGAGAGCGGCGTTGTTAAACATTATCGGTTCGCAATGCGAGGTAGTCATGATGATGCCGTAGCGGTCGGCCACTACTTTGCTCTCAGAGTGCGAATAGAAAGCCCCCGTGCATGAATGCATGGCCGGTGCCAGCATATTCCCTTTGAGCCTCAGAAGAAGTTGGCATACCTTCTCATATGTCTTTGGCCCTATGTCATTCACGTCTTTGTCAAGCCCTTTGGCAGCCCAAGGGAGCATTCCCCAGTCTTCATCGTTGATGAAAATACCTCTATATTTGATCGTAGGAGTAGGGGAGATATAATCAGCCTTGATGCTGATTTCGGGGCGATAGGGAATGGGCACATCGCCCCACCATGTCCATGGGTCTACACCAAGCTCACGAGAGAGGGTTGTCACCCCGTAGGCAGTGCCACGACGGTCACTCCCTGCAATTACCAGGCAAGAGTGGCCATCGTGGTCGCTGATATTTTTTATGATGAAGCGTTCCCATCCTTCCCTTATGCTGTCGGCAGGGATTGCTCCCGATGCTGCAAGCGAGTCGATAAGGCAGGAATGCCCGAGTGTACCTATAATGATGGTATTCCCTTTGATGGGG
>CAYNPB010000237.1:0-3808 GCA_964399005.1 uncultured Sangeribacter sp. | reverse complement strand
GGTGTGCCGGCCTCAAACTTAAATGGCAGGTCGGCAAATGTGGTCCCCTCAAAACTTACATGAGCTATCATCTCTCCTCCCCCCTGATAGGGAGGCATATGGAGCAGATGCTCTTTCTTGCCATAAAGCACACCGATTCCGGTAGGTCCGTACATCTTGTGAGATGAGAAGGCATAGAAGTCGCAATCAAGCTCGCTGACATTGATATGCATATGCGGCACTGCCTGAGCTCCATCTATCAGCACCGGCACTCCCTTGGAATGAGCATAATCTATCATTTCCTTCACGGGGTTGATTGTGCCAAGCACATTAGAGACCTGGCAAAACGATGCCATGCAAGTATGCTCATTAAAAAGTGACCTATATTGATCAAGCAAAAGCTCTCCCTTTTCGTTGATATCCACCACCCTTATCTTAAGGTCGGGTCTACGGTTCTGAAGCAATTGCCAAGGCACTATGTTGGCATGATGCTCCATGACTGTCAGGATTATCTCGCCATCTTCTGGAAATAGCGAACCGAAAGAAGAAGCCACAAGATTGATCGACTCTGTTGTGCCACGGGTAAAGATCACCTCCTCTACCGAGGAGGCACCGATATAATCGCGCACACGACGCCTGCACTCCTCCTGAAGTTCGGTAGCCTCCTGCGATAATGTATGCACACCGCGATGCACATTAGCCTTCGTGTCGCAATAGCCCGACACAATCGCATCTACCACACTGCGCGGGGTCTGGGAAGTCGCCGTGTTGTCAAGATACACCAGAGGCTTCCCCTCTATCTTCCTTTGCAATATCGGAAACTTCTTCCTTATGTCTTCTATATCATAATTCATCATTAATCCTTTATCATTTTTCGTTGCCACACCCTCCGGCACAAGATGTGCAAGCTTTCTGCTCGCCGGCAAACCGACGTTCTACCATCAGCTTGAGTCTGTCGCGAAGCGGGGGAAGGGAAATGCCATCTATCACGTCGGCCATGAAAGCCTGCTTCAGCATTAGCCGTGCCTGCTCTTCCGATATCCCTCGGGTCATCATATAAAATAGCTGCTTGTCGTCGAGCTGCCCGATTGCTGTGCCATGAGAGCATTTCACATCGTCGTTATATATCTCAAGTTGCGGCTTTGAATGCATCACTGCAGTTTCCGACCCTACAATATTTCTGTTTGACTGATATGCCTCCGTCTTGGAAGCCCCCTCAGCCACATAGATAAGTCCGGCAAAGGCACCTGTGGCATTGTCGTCGACCACATACTTGAAAAGTTCATCGGTGTTGCATTCAGGCACATCATGCGATATTCTCGAATAAGTGTCAAGTCTGCGCGATTCATCCTCTATGCCCATTCCGAGCATTCTCAGGCGCGCATGGCGTCCGGCAAACCGAGTAAAGAATTCATTGCGGGTCGTGCCATTGTAGAGAGTCATGGAGTCGAGAAGCACTTCAGAGCCTTCCTCCTGGCTAAGCCACAATGAAGACAACCTTGAAGTGGACCGTGTGCTCTCTTCAAGATCATAATAATCAAGACGGCTCCCTTTTGCTGCAATAATTTCTACTACCTGAAGCGAACAGAAATCTACATCAGCTGTCTGAGTATGATCGCAGAAAAGCACTTTCGCCTCCGCATTCTCTTCCATCACGATTAGCACTCTACGCGCTGAAAGCAACGGAGCGGTATTATTGAATATGTTTACAATCTGGATAGTAGGCTCTACTTTGACTCCCTTCTTTACCCTTATCACTACTCCATCTTGGCATAGCAGGGTATTCAAGGCCACAATAGGATTGGAGATAGAAGCAAGTTTTCCATAGTGATTGGCTATAAAATCAGGATCCTTGCGGGCATAAGAAGCCAGCGACATCACTTCCACACCTTCCGGAAGCAGATCCCTGCATCCTGCTGTCTCTGCAAAGGCATCGTTGACCACAAGGAAAAGCGATGTAGAAAGCATCGGCACATCGCATCGGAAGGAAACCGATGGGTCGACAGCTATCTTGACTCTCCCGATATTGACACCATAATCCGGTGCAAGAATCTTTTCTAAATCCGTATGCCTGTAGTTCTCATCGTTCTTGCCGGGAAGCCCGTTTTCAATGAGTGATGTCTCAGCATCGGGGCGAAGGCGGTTGAGAACTTCGGGAGCATTGGAGACTATCAGATCCCCATGCTCTTGCCATAGGTCGATATATTGATCAAGAGCTCCCATAGCTTATGCCTCCCCCTTTATTGCATTCTCTCCGTCGACTTCAGCCTTGATCCAGTCGTAACCTTTCTCCTCAATCTCAAGGGCAAGTTCCGGCCCCCCGGTGTAGACAATGCGACCTTTATACAGCACATGGATCACGTCCGGCTTGATATAATCGAGAAGACGCTGATAGTGGGTGATCACGATGGCAGAGTTTTCAGGAGTGCGGAGCTTATTGACACCCTCTGCTACAATTCGCAGCGCATCTACGTCAAGACCGGAATCGGTCTCGTCGAGAATAGCCAGTTTCGGTTCGAGCACAGCCATTTGGAATATCTCATTGCGCTTTTTCTCGCCTCCGGAAAATCCTTCGTTGACGCTACGGGAAGCAAGCTTGTTGTCAAGCTCCACAATAGCACGTTTCTCACGCATCAGCTTTAGGAAATCAGTTGCTCCCATGGGAGGCTCACCCTCATATTTTCTCTTTGCATTGACAGCCGCACGCATGAAATTCACCATCGACACTCCCGGAATCTCTACCGGATATTGGAAGCCGAGAAAAAGTCCTTCATGGCTTCTCACATCCGGGCTCATGGCAAGAAGATCTTTCCCTCTGAAAGAGACCTCTCCGGAGGTCACGGTATAAGCCGGATTTCCGGCAAGCACCATTGAAAGTGTTGATTTTCCGGAACCGTTCGGTCCCATCACAGCATGAACTTCGCCCGGTTTCACCTCAAGGTTGATGCCGCGGAGTATCTCCTTCCCATCGATTTCTGCATGTAGCTCTTTTACTGATAGCATATCTTTATTGTCTTATTTTAATGCATAATGCATAATGCACAATGCATAATTTTTAATTCATTATCCTAATTATAATAGGTCTCCAAGCTCCCTGATTCCAGAGTTCTAAGATCTATTCAAAATTCAAAATTATAATTCTCAATTCTCAATTCTCAATTCTCAATTAACTTATGCTTCTCGCCTCCCAAAGCTGCACTTTATGCACATATTCATCAGCCGACATTGTCCCCAACAGCTCGGGAGCCAGACCGATGACTACGTTGACAAGATTGCCGTCGTCATGCCGGGCGCAATGCATCAGCGGAGTGTCAAAAGGTCTGCACAAGGCAAGGTCGAACAGAATGGATAGAAACATAAGATATTTCAATAGAGAAAACACTGCTCCTGCTATAGAGTTCACTATCCCCACCGGTATCATACCAAGTATAAAATTCAAAATACCTGTGAAAATCGAAAATATCAGCAAGCAGACTCCCCATATGATGCCATACCCAAGTATTTGCACAAAAAAATCCTTTGCCACCGGATCATAATAGCGCGGAAACCATCCGGCAAGCCAGTTTGCGAAGTCCGGCCCAATGGCTCTGGCAGCGACTACGCCAAATACAAAGCCAAGCACCCCTGACACCTGACGCATCAGCCCGGCGTGAAAGCCACGGAAAAGGCCTACGAGCGCCACGGCTACCACTAATATATGATATATTGCTTCTCCCATATCTAAGATTTATCAAGACGAAGTCAAGATGCAAAATTAATAAAAATTTTGGAATTTATTGATTTTTTTATATCCCTGCATTTGGTCAGATTCGCTTTTCTTACTAATTTT
>CAYNPB010000236.1:0-3819 GCA_964399005.1 uncultured Sangeribacter sp. | reverse complement strand
CATACGTATGGACCGACAACCGCTTCTTCATCCAGGCACGCCAGCAACTCGACGGCACCGGCTTCGAAATGATGCCTTTTGACGGGCCGGAGGCTGTAGACCTCGTGGGGCATGTTGCCGAAATGATGCCGAAAGATTCCGTCGTAGCCGTGGATGGAATGACCTTCAGCAGCGCTGACGCTGAGGAGATGAGGGAGGCTTTCGAGGAAGCCGACCTTCACTTCGCCACAGATTTCCCTATGTTCGACTTTATCTGGCCGGAACGTCCGAGTCAGCCACTCAACCCTCTTTTTGTTCATGATGAAGAAATAGTAGGAGAGACGGTAGAGTCAAAGATCGCAAGAATCATGCAGGAAGTGGAGAAAGAGGGAGCTGACGCCATACTCATGTCGGCGCTCGACGACATAGCATGGGCCACCAACCTCAGGGCAGCCGGCGACGTAGCCTATAGCCCAGTCTTTCCAGCCTACCTATATCTTGACAAGGATGGCAACCGGATTCTCTTCATTAAGGAAGAGAAACTGACCGATGAAGTAAGAGAATTCCTTAATAAATATAATATAGAAACACGTGGATACGACGAGGCACCGGCTTTTGCCGCCATGATCCCTGCCGACACCTGCGTGCTGATCAATCCCGGACTCACAGCAGTCACAATCGCCGAGGCTATTCCTACCGCCGTAGAAGGGGGAAAAGGAGTGGCAAAGCTGAAAAGCGTCAAAAACGAGAACATGCTCAGGCATTGGCGCACAGCCATGGAGAAAGATGGCGTGGCATTAGTGAAGTTTTTCAAATGGATAGATGAGGAATATCCTAAGGGGGAACTCACCGAGATGAGCATTGCCCGCAAGCTGAGGGAATTGCGTCTTGAAGATCCTGACTGCGTCGACGAGAGTTTTGCAGCAATCGTAGGTTGGAACGGGCATGGAGCAATAGTGCACTATGAGCCGACCGATGAAACCGACATTCCCGTCACCGGGCAAGGACTGTTGCTCGTAGACAGCGGCGGACAATACAAGCAAGGCACGACCGATATCACGCGCACAATTGTCTTGGGAGGAGAAGCCACGGCAGAACAGAAGCATGACTTCACACTCGTATTGAAAGGACACATCGCGCTCTCAAAAGCTATTTTCCCTAAAGGGACACGCGGAGCCCAGCTCGACATACTCGCACGGCAATATCTATGGAATGAGGGGAAGGCTTATTATCACGGCACAGGACACGGAGTGGGATTCTTCATCAACTGCCATGAAGGTCCGGTGCAGATACGCATGAACGAGATTCCTGTGCCATTGGAGCCGGGGATGGTGATGAGCAACGAACCCGGGCTCTATATCGAGGATAAATATGGCATCCGAAGTGAAAACATGTTAGCCGTGGAGCTTTGGGAGAGCAATGAATTTGGCGATTTCTACCGCTTCCGGAATCTGACACTTTTCCCATTCGACCTCGACCTTATAGAATGGGAGATAATCACTCCTGAAGAAAAGCAATGGCTTGAGGCATACCATAAGGAAGTCTACGACAGGCTCTCCCCTCTCCTATCGGCAGAGGAAGCGGAATGGCTATTTCAGGAATGCATAATTCATAATGCATAATTCATAATGCACAATGCTTAATGCATAATGCATAATTCATAATTTTGGTTTCTGCTTGATTAATCTTGATTAATCTTGATCAAGTTTGAAATTCAAAATTCAAAATTTAAAATTAAAAAATATGGCTATAATACAAGAAGTAAGGGGATTTTATCCCGTGATAGGCAAGGATTGCTTCCTTGCGGCAAATGCAGTGGTAGTAGGCGACGTGGTGATTGGCGACGGTTGCAGCATATGGTTTGGTGCAGTGCTTCGCGGCGACGTCAACTCTATCCGTGTCGGCAATGGTGTCAACATCCAGGATGGCAGCGTGCTTCACACTCTCTACGAGAAATCTACCATCGAGATAGGCGACCATGTATCAGTGGGACACAATGTGGTGCTTCACGGATGCAAGGTGGAAGACTATGCTCTCATCGGCATGGGAGCTGTGGTGATGGACAATGCAGTAGTGGGAGAAGGAGCAATCGTAGCAGCCGGCTCCGTAGTATTGAGCAACACTAAGATTGGCAAACATGAGCTTTGGGCCGGTTGCCCGGCGAAGTTCGTCAAGATGGTGGAGCCTGAGAAAGCCAAAGAGATGAACATCAAGATTGCAAACAACTATCATATGTATTCCACGTGGTATGGACCACAAGACTAAACTGCCGGTAGCGGTAGACATAAATGATGCAAGAAAAAAGGACACGGACTTAAGGATTTTGAGTCTGCTATCCCAGTCATTTCCCAATGTGCAGGCGGCCAGCACGGAGATAATCAATCTCGAGGCCATTCTAAACCTGCCGAAGGGGACGGAGCATTTTGTGGCTGACCTTCATGGAGAAAATGAGGCTTTCTCTCACATACTGCGCAATGCATCGGGCAATATCCGACGCAAAGTGACTGAAATTTTCGGCACTTCGCTCCGCGAGCAAGATATACGCGAACTCTGCACGCTAATTTATTATCCGGAAAGCAAACTGGAATATACGAAAGCGGAGGAAGACAATATGGAGGATTTCTATAGCGTCACGCTTCATCAGCTTATTCTCGTCTTGCAATCCGTATCTTCAAAATATACACGTTCACGCGTGAGGAAAGCCCTTCCGAAAGAGTACGCGTATATCATAGAGGAGCTTCTGCATGAGTCACCCACCGACTATGATAAGGATGCTTATTTCAGACGTATCATCGAGACCATCATTTCTACGGGGCAGGCTGACAATTTCATCATTGCGCTCTGCAACGTGATACAACGTCTAAGCATTGACCAACTTCATATCCTCGGGGACATTTTCGACCGAGGTCCCGGAGCACATCTCATTATGGACACTCTGTGTGAATATGAGAGGTTTGATATCCAATGGGGCAATCATGACGCTCTTTGGATGGGAGCAGCGGCGGGCAATGACTGCTGCATTGCAAATGTGCTACGTCTGTCGCTCCGCTATGGCAATATGGCGACTCTGGAAGATGGTTATGGTATCAATCTTGTTCCGCTCGCCACGTTTGCTTTGGAGACTTATGGCGACGACCCGTGTGAGGGATTTGGACCGAATATCTTGGATAAGGAGCATGCTCCTGATGAGAAGTCGCTGCAGCTTTGGGCAAAGATGCATAAGGCTATCAGCATCATCCAATTTAAGCTCGAGGGGCAGATGATCTCGAGCCGACCTGAATGGCAGATGGAAGACCGCAAGCTTCTTCATCTTCTTCGCCCGGAGAAAGGGGTTATTGAGATTGACGGGAAGGAATATGAGCTTAAGGACACGAATTTTCCTACTGTCTCGCTCGAGAATCCTTATGCCCTGACAGAAGAGGAGGCATCACTCGTAGATAAGCTTCACCATTCATTTATGGTGAGCGATAAGCTTAACAGGCATATCCAATGTCTGCTTTCGCACGGCTGCATGTATGCTATCTACAATTCCAATCTGCTTTTCCATGCTTCAATGCCACTGAATGAGGATGGGAGTCTGAAGGAAGTGGAGCTTCATGGAGAAAAGTATAAGGGACGTGAACTGATGCATCGCATCGGGATGATGATGCGAGCGGCTTTCAATGATGACACAGAGCCTGCCCTAAAACAATTTGCAATAGATTATTATTGGTATCTTTGGTGTGGAAAAGATTCACCCCTCTTCGACAAGTCAAAGATGGCTACCTTTGAGCGCTATTTCATTAAGGATGAGTCGACGCATTCGGAGGAGAAAGGAAATTACTTCAAGCTCCGCAATGA
>CAYNPB010000235.1:0-3849 GCA_964399005.1 uncultured Sangeribacter sp. | reverse complement strand
CATTAATTGAATTAGAGGTTGGGTTTGCACACGATTCCTTTCCCTTTGCGGCCGTTGATGGCAATGGGGAGCGGATTGTCAAACTCCACAACCCTAAGATTCCCTTTCTCAAATATTGCAGGCTGTGAATTGAGGTATTCCTCGTTGAAGAATCCATTGTCAGCCGCCGGATCCACTGTAAAGTAGCCTACGCCGAAAGAAGTGAGATTCTGGAAGAAGTGTGTACCCTGCGACGGTTCGATCCTATAGCCCCTCATCGCATATTCCACGATCAGCCTTGCTCCCGCTATCTGCGGCCAACGCACCGGTATTCCGAGCGCAGAGTCGCTCGAGCCCCAGCGTCCGGGCCCTATCAATATATACGGTTTTCCTTCATCCACCATCATGCGGTTGACAGCATCCACTTCCTGAGCCAACTCTACATTTCCGGCAGCATCAAAGCCCTCACTGCGCACATACACCACCGTCTTGACATTATCCATCAATCCGTGGCCAAGCGCTGAGTTACTTTTCACTATCAGGTCTTCATCAGGCACATCGAGTAGTGAATCATCGAGCATCTCCTTGCGGTCTACTATAGGTCGCATCTGTAGCCAATAGAGAGTACCTTTATTCTCACTCTTAGCGGCATCGGGAGAAATGATGCCGGCAAATTCTATTTCTACGGGACGCCCCATCTCATACTGGCCGGTGGCAAGCATCAGCTCGGTAGCCTCAGCAAGGGGATAGACTCCCTGCTTGAGCACATTGGCAAACGTCAGAAGCTTTCTTCCTGAGCCATACTCGCTGTCGCGGATCATATAGTCGTTTAGGTCGAATGTCGACACGAGATATTTCAACGCTCCTGTCTTGAAAGCCTCTGCCACAGTGATTTTCTTCAGATTAAAAGCATCATCCGTCTTGAAATCAGTGGCCTCAGTCTGCTCGAGGGCATATATCTTCTTTTGGGTGTCGCGCAAAGCAAGCTGCACTGTTGAAGTCTGTAGCACTTTTCCCGGATGCTTTGGTGAGAAGCGGAGCGAAAGTCCGCCGTCTACAATATATTTTCCAAGTCCTGCAGCGATCTCCACTACTCCGTCTTCCGCCTGCTCATCACCGATCGGGTAATAGTTGAGCGACCGCCCCACTCCCGAAAAAGATGGGTAGTAGAGTCCGTCATGGTCTTCCCCAACCACTTCCTGAAGGATCACGGCCATCTTCTCCTGGTCGATTACATTGCTCGTGGCGTTCATATAAAGCTTCGAATCGGCAAAAAACACCGATGCGTAGACTCCCTTCACAGCATTGCAGAGCTGCTGGATCATCTTCTCCTTGTCGTCAAGATGTGGAATCATGTAGGTAGAATAGATTCCGGCAAAAGGTTGATAGTGAGAGTCTTCAAGCAGCGACGAACTTCTTACGGCCAAAGGTCGGTCGATCACATCATAGAGATAAGCAAAGTCTTCTTTCAGATTCTTAGGAAGTTTTGCAGCCAAGAAAGCCTTAAGAATCTCCTCGTCAGGCACATCGCTCAGGGCAATGGGATAGAGGTTGTTGCTCTCCATGAACTCGTCAAAGATATCAGTGCACAGCACGAGAGTGCGAGGTATGCTGATGCTTATGCCGTTAAGTGAGTCGAAAGCCGGATGCCGCTTTATTATCTGGTCGATGAAAGCGAGGCCTCGCCCTTTGCCCCCGAGCGAGCCCTGCCCGATACGTGCGAAATTACTATATCGGTCGAAGCGCCCCTTTCGGAATATTGCCACTACACCACGGTTTTTCATGCGCCTGTATTCCACGATGCAGTCAAGAATCATCTTCCTGACGTGGGGCGCCTGGTCCATGCTGTCAAAGCGGATGCTGTTAAGAGCCTCGGCTATAGGGAAAATTGCGCGGCTATAGAGCCAGCGTGAGAAGTCGTTGTTGGCGCAATGGCGGAAAAGTGCATCTGAGGGGATGTTGTTGACGGCCATCTGAAGGTCTTTCAGCTCATGAAAGCGCATCAGCTCGTTGCCTGTCAGAGGATCCTTTACTATGAAGTCTCCGAAGCCAAACAGCACGTCTACTGCCTTGCGCATGTCTTGAGGGAGTGTCTTGCTTTCCTTGTCGAGGAAGGTCAGCCGCATCGCCTCCACGAGCCGCCGGTTGGATGTCTCCTGGCTCTCGAGAATAATTGGTATGAAGGGATTGCGTTCATGCACATAGGCTGCAAACCGCATGCCTGCATGAGGATCCTTCTCTCCTCCGCGAGGGAAACGCACGTCGCTGATGATGCCAAGCATATGCTTGCCATAGCGGTCGAAAAGCCTTACAGCCTCCTCATAGTCGCGGGCAAGCAGCACTTTCGGACGTCCGCGCATACGCAGCATACGCTCATGCTCGTTGAGAGCCTCAGTCGAAAATTCCATCGACTGCTTCAGCAAGTGCTTGAAGAGATGGGGGAGGATCGAGCTGTAGAAGCGTATGGAGTCTTCCACAAGAAGAATACACTGCACTCCCACTTCGAGCACATCGATTTCGGCGTTCATCCGGTCTTCCATCAGCTTGATGATAGCAAGGATAAGGTCTACATTTCCGAGCCAGGAGAATACGTAGTCTACACCCGAAAGGTCTTCGTTGGCAATCCTGCGTCTCACTTCCTTAGAGAAGGGGGTAAGCACCACGAAAGGAATAGCCGGATAAAGCTCCTTTATCCTTTTTGCTTCTGTAAACGTCTCCGACACGTCTACCCCCGGCATCGCCATGATAAGGTCGAAATGCTTCGTTTCAAGCATGGCGAAGGCTTCCTGATAGTTGGCCACCATCGTGAAGCGCGGTGGTGAACTAAGGTTTAGGGAGACATATTCGAAATATACCTGTTCCTCCACTCGTCCGTCTTCCTCCATCATGAAGGCATCGTAGGGAGTGGCTATCAGTAAAACGGAGAAGACACGCTTTTGCATGAGGTCGGCAAAAGCAGTGTCTCTTAGATGTACCCGCCCGTCAGGGCTGATGAATGGTATGTTTGTGGTCACTTCTCGTTCTTCTTTGATTCAAGAAATTTCTCAAGGGCTGCTGTCATAGAAGGAGTCTCGGGGGTAGGAGCGCTGAAGTCGAGGCGAAGGCCTGCGTCTTCCACTGCCTTTGCTGTAGTCGGGCCGAAGGTTCCGATGTATTTCCCATTGACATTTTGGTCGAAATCAGGGAAATTCTTCTTCAGAGACGTGATTCCGGATGGTGAGAAGAAGAGAAGCACGTCGTAGTCAAACGGCTCGTCGGGCGTGAAGTCGTTGGTAAGAGTGTGAAACATCACAGATTTTGTAAGGTCGATGCCCAATGCCTCTATTTCGCTGGTGTCCTCTTTGTTGACATCACTCACCGGCATGAGGAATTTCTCCTTCTTTATCTTGTTGACGGCTGCCACAAACTGAGGGTCGGTCAGTTTGCCGGTGGTGCCGAATGCTATCTTGCGCTTGCGATATACTATGTATTTCTGAAGATAATGAGCCACTTGCTCAGTGGTGCATACATAGCGCATGGTGTCAGGGACACTTACACGCGACTCTTCGCAAAGACGGAAATAATTGTCTACTGCCGTGCGTGACGTCAATATGATGGCAGTGTAGTCAGCAAGGTTCAGCTTCTCTTGACGGAATTCCTTTATTGTCAATCCTTCTACTTTTATCATTGATCGGAAGGTAACTTCAACTCCGAACTTCTCTGCTATGTCATAGTAGGGGCTTTTGCCCGATGCCGGTTGAGGCTGCGATACCAGTATCTTCTTTATCATCTTGTTTTTCAGTATTTTAGCCCAGCAGCAAAGATGCAAGGCCAAAGGTAATCACCAAGGGGACTATTTCCAGACTGCAAAGATAATACAAAAAAACGACC
>CAYNPB010000234.1:0-3856 GCA_964399005.1 uncultured Sangeribacter sp. | reverse complement strand
CCATCTTGATTTCTTCCTTACTAAGTTCAATCCATTTTTCTCCTGTATGAGGATCTATCTCTTCTTTCATTATTGATAATTAAGAGTTATTTTTGCAAAAATAGCCATTTATATTTAAATAGACAAATAAAATAAGACTTATACTTTAAGGCAAATTTACATTTTTGAGATTACAATTTGGACAACTACCCTTTATTACGTAATTAACAGCATGAGATACAAAACCTTCTGGTAATTCTAAGATAGGCACCTGAATATCTGGGAGGCAATATAACTCTTTACACCGCTCACAAAAGAAATGGACATGCTGATCGGAAATGGAATGATGAGAAGCTCCATGACATAGTTCATATTTTAGGGAGCGGCTTCCGTCTTCAATTACATGAACCACATCCTTATCAGCGAACAACTCAAGCACTCTAAAGATACTTGCCTTGTCAAGAGTATGACCGAAAAGAGATTCTAAATCAGCAAGGCTGATCGGATGCGAGGCTTTTAACAGTTCTCGCATTACAAGTATTCGATTAGACGTCGGCTTTATCCCTTTAGCCATCAACAACTCTTCAATTTCGTTATAATTCATCCTATATTATATTATATTTCTGCAATGTGGGGAGATATCTCCTAATCACGACATGCAAACGAATTATTACAGGAGTTGTTTTTTTAGCCAGTTGGTAACAATTCCTATTACATATTCCGGACTAAAATTGTACGTATGATTTTCTCCTGGAATAATATGGAAAGTACTTCCATGCAATACTCTATGGTAACGCTCAGCGTATGTGTAAGGTACCACGACATCCGCCATACCATTGATTATTAATGCCGGACCAGAGTATTTCTCAGAAGTTTCATAAATTGGAAGATTCATGGCTGATTGTATGTATGGTCTCCCAATAGAATGTCCACCACTGACCGGATACACTTCTTCATTAAGATGCCATGGATCAAAATGACCTCCATGAGTCATTCCACGCAACGCATCATCACGCAATACTGCTGCCGCAGACAACAAAACTTCGCATTCAATCTGAGGGAAGCCACATCTACCACTCGCCATAGAAGACACTACCCCTCCTTGGGAATGACCTAACAATGAAATATTTTTTGTCACTGATAATTGCCTGACGTATGATATAACATTAATCAAGTCGTCAATCTCATTGGGGACGGTCATTTCCACAAATTTTCCTTCGCTTTCTCCACAACCATTGAAGTCAAACCGAAAGACACCAATGCCTATCTGGTTTAGATTTTCTAAAAGTGGCTGGAAGAGATGGAAAGTCATGTCTCCTCCAAATCCATGAGAGAAAATTACCATAGGACACTTCTCATCTTTCTGCATGGAGGGAAGTGAAATTCGAGCCGCTAATTTGCCTTGCGAACCGTCAATATAAAACAATTCTCCATTCGCTGGTATTGCGGGAGACGGGACAATTGAGTTTGGGGTTATATCTGCCATAATCTATCAATTTTTAATTAAACAATTTGCCGTAGGAATTCGCTTAAATATAATATGACTCTTTACAATAATATTCCGGTAAGAGTCTTATCTCTTTCTCCAATGTCCTATGAGTCAGAGAAAGTAACACGCCTTAAACCCAAAATTGCAGTATACCGAAAACTTAGTTTTAAGGAATTGCGTGAATATTATTGGGGATACCAACATATTATGGTTTGCTTTTGCCTATCGGAGGCTCTGTAAGTCAAAAAAAGCATGTATCATACCTGGAGAATATCGGAATAAACACCAGTAATTTATTTATAGTTACCTTCCTTCAATACTTTAGGCAGACCCTTCATATCGATTTTACCACGGTGGGTCAGAGGCAATTCGTTGACTTCAACAAAAAACTCAGGCACCATAAAGTCTGTAAGTTTCGATTTCAGATATTCACGGACGTCATGAAGGGAGAATCCTTTGCGAGGTATGATATAAGCCACAAGATAGTGCAAGCCGCCTTCATCAAGAAAAGCACGGACGATACCACGTTCCACTTCCGGATATTCGTTCAGAACATTCTCTACCTCCTCCGGCTCTACACGTTTGCCAAGTATCATGACCTGCTCATCACGACGGTGAAGAAATGCCATGTTGCCATCGGGAAGGACATAGCCCATATCACCACTTCGATAAAAATGTGTACCGTCAGGGAGCGTCACGAAGTTTGCCTGTTCAGGTGGATTGCCGAGATAACCTTGATTCACTCCTTCGCCGAATATACAGATTTCACCGACATCTCCTTTGGGTACTTCATTGAGGTTTTTGTCGAGTATCTTGACTTCAACGCCTTTTATTGCTTTGCCTATAGAGAAAGTGCCGTCTTCAAGAGGCTCAGCATTGTCTACACGGAAATAGTTGGAACATACACAAGTTTCAGAGGGACCGTAAGTATTGTAGATCCTTATACCCTTATTACGCAGGTTGGTGATATAGCTTGCGCGGATCACATCGCCACCACTGATTATCAAATTGACAGATTTCGGAAGTAAATTGGGTTTCTTGTTGATATCGGCAATCAGATAGGGAAAGCCATCGATGATTGTCACACCGTGGCGCGTACAGAAGTCCATCAATCCGCTGAGCGGACCATTGTGCACCTCAATGGTCGGGATAGCGAGTGTAGCGCCATTGAGAAGCGTCGTGAACACTTCTTCCACGAATATGTCGAATGAACATACCGAATACTGCAGCATCACATCGCCCGGTCCGGTATGCATCTCGGCCTCAAATGCCTCACAGTAGTTGACGACAGAATGGTTTTCCTGAATGACACCCTTCGGCTTGCCGGTGGTGCCTGATGTATAAAGTATATATGCTATTCCATCGGGAGTCGAACGGTCTTCAAAGTTTTCTGTCGTTGGAGTAAGGTCTTTGCAGTAATCATCGGTTATCTCCAATTTCACCCCGGCTGTCTTCATCATATAGTCAATGCGGTCCTTTGGAAGGAAAGGCTCGGCCGGAACATAGGCGGCGCCGCTTTTCAGAACTGCCAGCATGGCCGCTATCTGGTAGGCACCATGATGCATGACAATTCCGACATACTTCTCATCCTTATCGTAAAACTTAGCAAGAATGGAATTTACCATAGAGTCAAGTTCTGAGTAACTTATTGTACGATTATCTTCGACTATCGCTGGATTTTCAGGATACTTATTGACCATCTCCTTAAAACGGCTGTAAATTGTTCTTTTGCTCATAGTATTATTTTGTAAATATATGTGTTATTCTATAAATCCTTATGCAGACTGTCCTCATGCCTGCAAATATTGCCAGGCATCATTCTTAAAGAGGCAAGGACTTTTACAGTCCAAGTTCTTCGCAAAACCATTTACCACCTACCTTGAAAGTTACAAGCATTTGGTATTGAGGTTCGGTCTATGGTTGGTCTTCAACTGCATCAGGCAGTGAAAGGCAATAATTTCTTAATTCTTCGGTATTCATAAAATACTGTTTTATTGATTAACCATTTAGATTATAATAAAGTTGAATTAGATGTGACTTTCTCCCGAATTGTATCACGATAATCACGAAATGTGCTATAATATGTATCGCGTTTTATGAACTTACGCATGCTCTGTTCTAACAGTATGAGATTATTGAATGTATTTATAGAATAACGCGCAGGATTCTCGTTATACATTCTTTTTGAAGCCTCCGAATAGTGTTTGGCTGAATCCACTTTGGAATTGTTCAGATATAGAAATCCCAAGGTTATAAGTGAAGTGACTCCCAAAAGTTTTGTGTCTAACTTTTGGGAGTTACTTCAGATCCTATTTACGGGGGTTATAGTCGATCACTATCAGATCGTAAGAGAAGGGATTATAGAAATTCCCTATCCGTCGGGAATCT
>CAYNPB010000233.1:0-3860 GCA_964399005.1 uncultured Sangeribacter sp. | reverse complement strand
GTGGAGAATTTTTATTAATTTTGTGGCGGGATTTGGAAGGGAGAATAAAAGTTAGAAATAGTGATGTATTGGATTGAAGAGATATTGACTCAACATAGTGCGCTTCAGGCGGTGGTAGTGATTTCTATAATCATTGCCGTCGGTCTTGGGCTTGGTAAGCTAAGGGTGATGGGTGTCAGCCTTGGAGTGACATTCGTGTTTTTTATTGGTATCCTTGCCGGCCATATAGGGCTTTCGATAGATTCCCAAATGCTTGACTTTGCCCAAAGTTTTGGTCTTGCATTATTTGTGTATGAACTTGGACTTAAGGTGGGCCCGGGTTTTTTCAGTTCCTTTCGAAAGGGTGGAATTAAATTGAATCTTCTCTGTGTGGGAGTCATAATTCTGGGTACGTTATTGTCAGTGGCAATAGGCTATTGTTGCGGAGTCGATATGCCGGATATGGTAGGTATACTTTGTGGAGCCACTACCAACACTCCTGCTCTTGGAGCGGCACAACAGACTCTGCAGCAGTTAGGTTTGCCTGTGGATGGTGCAGCCTTGAGTTGTGCGGTGACATATCCTCTCGGCGTAGTGGGAGTGATAATAGCCTTAGCAATAGTGAGAAAAATATGGACACGGCCATCAGACCTCGTAGAGCATAAGCGGGAAGATCCAAATCACACTTTCATAGGAGAATATGGTGTAGCCAATCCGGGTATCTATGGCAAGACAGTGAAGGAAGTGGCGGAATTGACACCGACAAGATTTGTAATATCTCGCTTATGGAGGGATGGAAAAGTTAGTATTCCTACTTCCGAGACAGTATTGTCAAAAGGAGACAGGCTTCTGCTTGTGAGCGGAAAAGGGGCTGCAGAAAAACTCACCATGCTTTTCGGAGAGCAAGAGGCAAATGACTGGAATAAGGAAGACATAGATTGGAATGCGATTGACTCTACGCTTATATCCCAGCACATCGTAGTGTCAAGGTCAGAGATCAACGGCAAGAAACTTGGTTCGCTCAAGCTGCGAAACAGTTATGGTATTAATATAACGAGAGTGGTCAGGGCCGGAGTAAAATTGCTTGCGTCGCCGAATCTGACGCTTCAATTGGGCGACCGGCTGACAGTCGTAGGGGAGAAAGTGGCTGTGGAAGCTGTGGCAAAGGTGCTCGGGAATGCTAAGACTGACCTTAAGGAGCCGAATCTTGCAGCTATCTTCATCGGTCTTCTACTCGGACTGATAGTGGGCTCCGTGCCAATAGTCATACCCGGGATGACGACGCCGATCAAACTTGGATTGGCAGGGGGACCGATCATCGTAGGCATACTGATAGGAAGATTTGGCCCGAAGTTTCATCTGGTGACATACACCACGCGCTCGGCCAACCTTATGCTGAGAGGAATCGGGTTGTCGCTATTCCTTGCGTGTCTTGGGTTGAGTGCCGGAGCCGGATTTGTGGACACAATCATGCGGGCCGACGGCCTGGAATGGATAGGTCTCGGATTTTTGGTGACGGTGATTCCTTCGATGATAATGTGTGTGGCAGCCATGCGGATCTGGCATCTTGATTTCGCATCTACATGCGGGATGATATGCGGGGCAATGGCCAATCCAATGGCCCTGACATATTCGAGTGAACAAGCGAAGGGTAATGACTCTCCGGCTGAGGCTTATGCCACGGTGTATCCGCTTACGATGTTCACACGTGTCATAATAGCTCAGGTGCTTGTGCTTTGCTTCATGTAATATGGCATATTTGATATATATTTGTTGCAATTTTGTTGGGTTTATTACATTTTTGTAAATGGTGAACAATGTAATACCTAAAGACATTTTAATGATGTAAAGATACTATAAAAACACACAACACCCACAATTTCGCTTGATACTATGAAAAAGTTATTTTTATTATTCGCAGTCGTATTTGGAGTGATGACAGCTTCAGCAAGAAACAATTACTCACACGATATCAGCATCCTGCCTACTGCAGCGCAGACGATTTTGAAGGAAAACTTCAAATCAGAAGTAAGTCATATCAAAATTGGCAAGGAATTTGGACAGATCAGGACATACAATGTAGTCATGACAGATGGTTCGGAGATATCGTTTGACAAGCATGGCAATTGGAAAGAAGTGGAGGTTTCGCCAAAGAGATCCGTCCCCTCAGCCATCATACCAAATCCTATCAAGACTTTCGTGAAAGAGAATCAGACAGCAGCCAAAGTGACCGGAATCGAGAAGAAAAATTACGGTTTTGAGGTAGAGCTATCTAATGGAAAGGATGTAAGATTTACGGAAAAAGGAAAGTTCATCAGATATGATGAATGATGAAAAAACCTTTTGATGCTTAAGGGCGCACGCGGAGCGTGCTTACTACTCAAAGAGGCTTAAAGGCGGTTCTGGATGATCGGTTGGGGCGAAATTTAGAGCCGGAGTAAAAAGATAAAATATAGAAAGACATGATATAGGTATAGAGAAAGCCCCTCGATGACTAAGTCAAAGAGGGGCTTTTTTACGTTTAGATAGGAATCGATTATCCTTTAGCAACTGCTTCTTTGAAGACAGGAGCTGGCTTGAAAGCCGGGATGTTGTGAGCGGGGATGATCACAGCTGTGTTCTTAGTGATGTTGCGAGCTGTCTTTTCTGCTCTTTCCTTAATGATGAATGAGCCGAAGCCACGAAGATATACGTTTTCACCATGAGCGAGGCTATCTTTTACAACAGTCATGAATTGCTCGATGACTTCGATTGTGGTAGATTTGTCGATACCTGTCTTCTTTGCAATTTCGTTTGCGATTTCTGCTTTTGTCATATCTCTTAAGAAGTATTTTGTTTTCAGACTGCAAAATTAATGAAAAATTTTAGTCTGTCAAATAAAGAGAAGTATATTTTTATTAAAATCAATTTTTTTTTTGTGAATAGAGCCAATTTGGAGATTAGATGAGGGGATGTAGGCCCTCTTACCCCCTAAAGGGGGAATTGATAGAAGAACTTTGAGTGACTTTGGAGTATGGTGGAATCGAGTCAGTGAGCCAAACATTGCCGCCTACCACGCTGTCGTGGCCTACGGTGATGCGTCCCAGCACGGAGGCGTTGGAGTAAACGGTGACGTTGTTTTCGAGAATGGGGTGCCGATCAACGGCTACTGGCTCTCCACATGCATCGTAAGTGAAGGCTTTTGCCCCGAGTGTGACCCCTTGATAAAGAGTGACGTGATCGCCAATGATACAAGTCTCTCCAATCACGATGCCCGTGCCATGATCTATAGCAAAATATCTTCCTATCTTAGCAGCCGGATGAATGTCAATGCCGGTGATGGAATGAGCCAACTCTGTAATCATTCTCGGCAATACTGCAACACCAATACTATATAAGCAATGTGCAATTCGATAGTAAAGGATAGCTTTGATTGCAGGATAAGAGGCAATCACTTCCAATGCACTTGGCGCAGCCGGATCCTTGCTCAGGATTGCATCTACATCTGTGAGCATATCTTCCTTGATGGAATGCAGGCATGAAAGAAAACTTTTGGCCATGCTTCTTGAGTCGATTCCGTCGACGCCTTGCGAGCCATTAATAATATCAATCTGGAATGTCAGTTGGGTGAATATTGAAAGAAGACCGAGACGAATCTCGTCTACTTCGTGGTGGTAGGGATGAAAATCAGAATAAAAAATGGTTTCCCAAATCAAATCCATCAATTCCTGCAGCTTATAGCGTGAAGGCAAAGAAGCACCAGCCGGCTGATTGCTCCTGCGCAAAAGGGTAGTTTCTTTCTCAATGAGTTGCAATATGCTTTCGTCCATGTGAAGTAAAAAAGTAAAATTTGATTTGTATATTTAAACACATATGTTAATTATAATGTTCCGAATGGTGAA
>CAYNPB010000232.1:0-3869 GCA_964399005.1 uncultured Sangeribacter sp. | reverse complement strand
GAAACCTGAAACCTGAATATACTTAAAACCCATTTTTTTTGTTATATATATGTACACTTCAAATTGATATATGATAAAATCTACATTTAAGTTAGGATATAAGTTCATTTTTGGCACATTGGTATGTCTCAGCGGTTTTTCTTTTGCTAAGGCAGACCTTCTGCGTGAAGGACATGATGCATTCATGAACTATGACTTTGATTTGGCTACCGAGAAATATGAAAAGTATGCCAAGACTTTGAAAAAAACTCCAAACGAAGATGGAGAAAAATTGCTCGAAAGATACCTCCGACAACTGGAAATAGCTGAAAATTCACTGGATAACGTGCAGAAAATTGAAATAATTGATCGCATTGACGTTCCAATGTCAGACTACATCAATTATATAAAGTTGCCCGCATCCGGAGGCAAATTGCTTAATCCAGATGTTTCGATATTAAGAAAACGACATAATGAATCTGACTTTGCCTTTTCCACTGAGGCTGGAGACCTGATGCTATGGTCTGAAAATGATGAGGATCATAAGGAAGTCATCATGCAAAGTGAGCAATTGATGGATGGCTCCTGGGAATCTCCCGTCAATGTCGGGTCTATCCTGAACGATGGTGGTAATGCCAGAAACCCATTCCTCCTGACTGATGGCTTGACAATATATTTTTCAGGCGATGGAGAAGGGAGTATGGGTGGATATGATCTATTTGTGGCAAGCAAGGATCCCGTGACGGGTGAATTTCGACAGCCGATGGGGTTGGGGTATCCTTTCAACTCCCCTTACAACGAATATATGATGGCCATCGATGAAGACAATGGCATTGGTTGGTGGGTGACTGACAGAAATAATCTCGACGGCCAAGTGAGCATCTATATCTTCAAGACTAATGAAGTAAGAAAAAACTATGTGCTCGATGATGAGGAAGATATAATTTCATTGGCCAGAATTGACGATATCAGAGTGACTCAAAATCCCGAAACTGACTATACGCAAATCCTAAAGGGTATTGATGTCCGAAACAGACAAAATAAAGCCAACGCCTCAGCTGATTTCATTTTCCATATGCCCGGGGGGAAAGTGGCTAAGCGTCTATCTGATTTCACATCTACTGCCGCTAAAAGAAGCATGCAGCAATATCTCCAAGCTCTTGACGAGCACAAGAATCTTGAACAAAAACTCACTCAACTGAGAAAAAAATATCACCAGACCGATAAGAAAAAAAGTTCTGCTACTGCCTTATCTAATCAGATTATGGATCTTGAAAAGCAAAGAGAATGGCAATCTGAAAGGCTTAAGAAGATGCGCAATTCCATCATAACTGCAGAATTGAAACAGTAATTTTGCTCATTATTGATAAAATCAATCTTTTGACGTATGGTAAACTATCACAGTCATACTCAGTTTTGCGATGGAAGGGCAAGTATGGCTCAAATTGCAGAAGCCGCCTATAATGCAGGTTTCAAAGCCTGGGGAGTTTCACCTCACAGCCCTATATGTTGCCCTTCCGGAGCAAACATGAAGGCTGAAGATGTAGAGGCATATATAAGCGAGGCCAATAGACTTAAGAAGGAGTATGATGGAAAAATGAAAATCCTTACAGGAATGGAGGTTGATTATATTTCCGATTCTTTTGGGCCTCATACACCTTACTTCCTGTCGCTCCCTCTTGATTACAGAATCGGTTCGGTGCATTTCGTACGTACTCGTTCAGGAAAACCCGTGGATGTTGATGGTCCTGCTGAAAGATTCCTGAGATATCTCGAAGAGGAGTATGACGGAGATATCAGATATGTAGTGGAGACATATTTTGCTATGGAACTTGAGATGCTCGAACATGGTGGCTTTGAAATCATAGGACATCTTGATAAAATCGGTGACAATGGTTCTCATACATGGAAAGATCTCGAAGAGCAACCTTGGTATGCAGTTTTGGTTGAAAAGGTAATCAAAAAAGCTGTGGAAAAGGGAGTAATCATAGAGATTAACACCAAGAAATACGACACAGGAAAGCGTTTCTTTCCATCAGAAAAATGGTGGCCTCTATTAAAAAGATATGAAGCAAAACTGGTGTTGAGCACCGATGCTCACTATCCTGAAAAAGTTGATGCGGGATACATGTCGGCTTATGAACTTCTATGTCGACAAGATTTGGACCGACAACTTGTAGAAATATAAAATTGTAAATAAACAAGAAGGACGCTATGTGGCGTCCTTCTTGCATAAAAGAGAGTGTTGGTAATTTATAAGTCATGATCTTGTGATTGAGGTGTCTTTGGCAATGTGAGGTTGAGGAATAGCCACCCGAGGAATCCGGCGAGAACTGAACCAATCAGAATGCCAAGCTTGGCATTGTTGAGAATAGGAGACAGGTATACGTCCTCTCCAAAAGTCAAGTTTGCAATAAAGAGAGAAACAGTGAAACCGATACCTCCAAGCACTGATACCGCAGCAATCTGCGACCATGTGCTTCCTTCTGGCATTGGGGCAAGTTTTGCCTTTATGCACATCCAGCTGAATGTGAAAATCCCTATAAACTTACCAAGTACCAGACCAGCTATAATTGCAATTGAAACACCGGAAAAAATGTCGGTTACATTCACGTCTCCAAGCCAAATGCCTGCATTTGCAAAAGCAAAAAGAGGCACGATCATGAAGTTGACAATTGGATGAAGTGAATCTTCAAGATCCTGAAGCGGGGAGATCACTTTATCGGATGCAGACTCTATTTCTTTAAGCCAGTTGGTCTGCTCTTTTGTTAGGATACCTCTGTTTTCAAGCTTATCTTCATCTTCATGAGAAAAATTTCCTATTGTCTGCCGGATGGTCTTTATGTATTTATTAGGAGCATAGACTGGCTTTGCCGGCACACAGAAAGCTACGAGCACTCCTGCGATTGTGGGGTGTATTCCTGATTGAAGAAACAAGAACCATACCAGTATGCCAATTGAGACATAGAAAGTCTTAAAATGCACGCCGTATAAACCGCCTATAATAAGAATTGTAAGAAGCCCGGCTGCCCAAAGTAATGAAACATAGTCAATATGCCCAGAATAGAAAATGGCAATCACCAGAATTCCTCCGATATCATCCACGACTGCAAGTGTGGTGAGGAAAATCTTAAGCCCTATAGGCACCCTCTTTCCAAGCATTGCCAGAACACCGAGAGAGAATGCAATGTCAGTTGCCATAGGAATTGCAGCACCTTGACTGTAATCTGTGCCATGGCCTAAAAGGAAGAATATTCCTACCGGTACGATCATGCCTCCTATAGCCGCAACTATGGGCAGAAGTGCCTGTCTGAAAGATGAAAGCTCTCCCTGAAGCACCTCTCGTTTGATCTCAAGTCCGACCGAAAAGAAAAAGATGGCCATCAAAGCATCATTGATGAAATCCATTATTGACATTGCATGCCCATGATGGCTGAATAGATTGAAACTTCCTACCCGCAAGGCAATCGTGTGGGTCCAAAGTCCATTATAGAAGTCATGGAGAAAGGGGAGGTTCACCACCAGTAGGGCAAGGGCTGTGGCGACCATCAGAACAGTGCCACCGTTGGTGTGATTTTTTATAGTCTTCCTTGCTATGAAGAATACATTTGCCATATTATAAATGTTAAAAGATTTAAAATATTAACAATCATAATGGGAAAATGGTTGAATTTAACAATTGAACTCACTTTTTCTTAAAAGATTTATACGGTTTTTTGAATATTTTTATTAATTTTGCACTTGAAACCGAAATGTGTGCATTGAGACCCTACATCTTGATGCCCCATTTTTTGGGTTAATCGGGATAGCACGGATACTTTTGAACTGATAGATTTTATTTACAAACATAATATTGCAAAAATTATGAGTTTAAATATCATTGTGCTTGC
>CAYNPB010000231.1:0-3890 GCA_964399005.1 uncultured Sangeribacter sp. | reverse complement strand
ACGCTGACACGCAGTACAATCAGCTTGGCGACTATACTGCTCCTCAGGATTCGGCATATATCACCACTGTCCTCGAAGGCATAAGGGCGGCTGTGGGTCCACACACCGAGGTGGTGTATGAAAAAGGATGTGCCGTGCGTGACACAACACAATCGCAGATAGCCCGTGCGGTTGAAGCAGCAAAAAACGCTGATGCGGTGGTGCTTGTAGTAGGCGGCTCCAGTGCGCGCGACTTCAAGACAAAGTATATAGCGACGGGTGCAGCCACAGTAAGCAATGACGACACTCCGGCTATCTTGCTCGATATGGACTGCGGAGAGGGATATGATCGTGCCACGCTCTCTCTTCTCGGCGATCAGGAAAAACTGATATCGGCTATAACAGCTACCGGCAAGCCTGTGGCGGTGGTGTATATTCAGGGCCGTCCGCTTGATATGAATCTTGCTTCCGAGAAAGCCAACGCTTTGCTCACCGCATGGTATCCGGGCGGCGAAGGAGGGCATGCGGTAGCTGATGTAATATTCGGCGACTACAATCCTTCTGGGCGATTGCCTGTTACAATTCCACGAGCCGAGGGTCAGATACCTCTATATTATTCCAAAGGTCAGCAGCGCGACTATATGGATATGCCGGGCACGCCGCTGTATGCGTTCGGCCACGGTATGAGCTACACCGATTTTGAGTATTCCGACCTTAAGATTTCTACTCCGGATATAAATTCCAATCCGATTGTGACGGTAAGCTGTAGAGTGAAAAACACGGGTAATCGTGAAGGTGGGGAGGTAGTGCAGCTTTATTTGCGGGATGTGCTCGCATCAGTGAGCCAGCCGCCGATGCTGCTGAAAGGGTTCAGGCGTATTGAGCTGAAGCCCGGAGAAAGTACTGAAGTAAGCTTCCAGCTGTCGCGCGACGAGCTGTCGATCTACAATCAGGCGCTTGAGCAGGTGGTGGAGCCGGGAGAATTCAAGGTAATGGTAGGGTCGTCGTCGGCCGACATAAGGCTTAAAGGCTCGTTTACTCTCTGATTTTTTTGCGGGGGCATCGCTTGAGGTGCTCCCGCAAACGTGTAACTCTCGGATGCTCTCGGATGACTGGTGTTTTTTGAGGCAGAAATGAAGCTGTTAGATACCGGTTAGATTTTTTATAAAATTCCATCAGTTAATAGTGTTAATATCAGGATATTATAAATTTATAGGTTAGATGAAATAATATGCAAAAAGTTTGGTGGAAATAAGCAAAATACCTATCTTTGCAAAAATTATAAATGTATAACTGATAAATTCAGTGATGTATGACTGATAAGTTTGCGAGACTGGTATGTATTTGGTTGTTGACATCGAGTCTGTGGGGCTGCGTAGAAAACAACCGCTCCAATGGCTGTGTGTCGATGCCGGAGGCGGTGCCTTTGACAGGTGAGACCGTTGTGACTGCTGTTGACGCTCTGTTGCCAAGAGCCATGTTTGTTGTGGACGACAAATTGGGAATATATAAGGAACGCGAGGAGTTTATGTTGGATTTTTACACACTCCCGGATTTCAAATTCCTCTGCAGTACAGGCCGCAGGGGCGAGGGCCCCGATGATTTAATAGGCATCGAGTGTCGCAATATCGAAGTGTCTGACACTACATTCAGCGCACTGGAACACATGACATGGCGCCTCAAGACGATGGCGCTCGTTGGCGATAGCATGATGCATGTTGTTGGAGTGTCTAAGCCGTTGGATACCAACGGAGCTGTCAATATGTTCCACCGCCTCGATTCGTTGCATTATCTGAGTCTGGGCTCGATATCTAATCCGAAAGAATTCTGTATATATGATCTTTCGGACGGTTCGGCCCATGAAACCGGAGAATATCCTGAATGGACGGATGCAGTGAACTCGGCTGAGGGGGTGCCGCTGCTGATACCCTACGGTAAATTTTTGGCGGTAAGCCCTGACGGGAACAGGTTCGCGGCGTTTTACTGGCATTTCGACCGTGTTAGGTTCTTCGACCGTGACTGTCAGGAGCTCATGGATGTTACGGTCAGTCACGACAGTGACGGGAATCAGGAGGAAGATGAGAATATGCTGCCGTCGTGCTATTTCGGAGCCAAGGCGGTGGGCGACAGGATATACGCACTGCACGCCGACAGTGACTCGACACGGCTGCTTGAAATATGGGATTGGGATGGCCGTCCCACATCTGCCTTCAGGCTTGACCGGCCGGTGACAGTCATGACCGTTGACCCAAAGACACGCCGGCTGATAACAAAGGACGCCAAACATTCCAATGAAATATACCTGTATGAATTGCCCGCTGATCATTAGAATTGTGCTTTTGACAGCCATGCTGTCCACTCCCTTTTTTGCGGTTCCGGCCGATAACTATGCAAAGGGAGTCCGCAAAGAGTCGTGTAAGCTCTACGAGCTCGAGTTGCCGGAAAACTGGATTAGTGAAGATCCGATTGATGCCTCCGGGATGCCTCCGACACGCGGCGCGTTGTTGTATGACGACAATGGGGGTGAGACCAAGTGCCATCTGACCCATCAGTCATGGAAATTCTTTGATATAAACTATATTGACGATGCACAGTCTTGCCATATAGAAAGCTATATTTTGCCATCGGGCGCCAAGCCCGACATCAAGCTTGTGAGGCGTAAGGCGTGTCTTCCCCCCCAATATCCCTCTTCGAAATGGATAAAGATTGAAGGCTGCTACATGAAGTCGATGGAGGTTAGAAACGAAGGCTGGAAAGTCACCCCAAAAGGACTCAAACAATTGTTTACCGATGACCGTGTCATCCTTGTGGTGCGTGAGGGGCGCGAATATGTGCACCTGTTGGAAATATGCGTGCCCGCGAAAAGATACAGGTCTGATGAGAATTACCGGCGAATGGTCGATAGTATCTGGAAAAACTGGAAGTTGAAAAAGTGATGTTACTGCCTGTACTCGAGAATTTATGTAAGGAGCACTCAAGATCTTAGGGACCAAACGCGGCAAAAAGGTTGACTGGGAGGTAGGTCGCCCTCGGCCTACCGCTGCAACGAGGGTTAATAGCCTAATGGTTTCGCCATCCGGGTGTTGAAGGCCGAGGTCGGCCTTCTTCCCAGTCAGCTGAAGGCTGGGTGCCGAAAGTTGACGAAGATAAGTGGCTGCTTCTCTTCGAAGCTGCGTGCTTATGTCGAAAAATCACTCGGCTTTGGTGGTTAGCGGATTTGCAAAAGCGGCGAAAGATGCTTATCTTTGCGGGGCAATCAATAAAAAGAAGGAGATCCATGGAGATTAGTGGAATAAGATACCCGATAGGAGTGCAGTCGTTCGAGGATTTGCGCAAGGATGGATATGTGTATGTCGATAAAACGGGGTATATACCCAAGCTACTGAGAAATAAATACTATTTTCTGAGCCGCCCGCGTCGTTTCGGCAAAAGCCTTCTGCTCTCCACACTCGAGGCCTACTTTAAGGGTAAGAAAGAGCTGTTGGAAGGTTTGGAAGTGTCGAAATACGAGCATGACTGGGTGGATTATCCCGTGGTGCACGTGGATTTTGCAAGCATGAACGGTGCGGATATCAACGAGTTAAAGAAAGATCTTCGTCTGTCATTGAACTCCATTGCCAAAAGCTATGGTGTTGATGTGAAGTATGAGGACATATCATTGCAGGGCCTTTTCTCTGTGCTGATAGAAGCCCTTTACGATAAATACGGAAAAAAGGTAGTCATCCTAATCGACGAGTATGACAAGGGCATAATAGAGGTGCTTCACGACGAGAAGATGATGGAAGAGTCGATCAAGAGCCTGCGTCCGTTCTTCTCGGTGCTGAAATCGCATGACCGGTACATCCGCTTCGCCTTCGTCACGGGTATCTCCCGCTTCCGCAACACCACGATTTTTTCAGGCTCCAACAACC
>CAYNPB010000230.1:0-3907 GCA_964399005.1 uncultured Sangeribacter sp. | reverse complement strand
GGACATGGCACGCCATGTCCGTACATTTGAGGCTTGTGAAAATAAGTCACCCCTTCAATAAGTCACCCCTTCTTGGAGCCATCGTTCCGGGAGGGTCCGGAAAGTTCGTGAGTCTCCGTAGCCCATTGTGCCGGATTTGAAATAATACTCGTTCCGCGAGGATCCGTCCGTTCCTAATTAGGCTCGCCAGAGCCTACAAAAAATTCCGTAACTTCTTTTTCTTTGAAGTTCTTTTCAATGTATTCTTTGAAGTTCCTTTCAGTGTGTAACTTATGAAACATAATTTATGACAATACAATCATAAAATCAGCAATCGACCCAAACATTTTGAACTATGGGGATTTTATCAGACAGCATTATTTACGAATAAAGGACACCGGGTAATAAAAAATAAAAGTGTCGTTTCAAAAGTAACGCGACCTCGGCTGGCTATTCACATGTTAAATAAGTATTTCGGAGGACTCTTTCAGACAATCTACAACTTCTCGTACAAAGTTATTGACAATCAGCATTTTATATAAATATTGAGCACTTTTCAAACATTTTTAGGAATCAAAAACCGCACTTTTCAAACGATTTTTAGGGTTAAAAACTACACTTTTCAAACATTATGTACAACAAAATGCACTGCACCGCCATCGGGCACGATTAATGAGAATCGACATATGAGGAACTGAATAAGAAAAAGAAGTTACGGATCTTTTTTCTTGGCTCTGGCGAGCCTGATTCGGAGCGTGCGGACTCTCGCGGAACTAATAATATTTCAAAGCCGGCGCAATGAGTTACGGAGGCACGCTGACATGACCGGATCTCCCGGAACGACAATTCAGAGATGCTAATTCAAAGAAATAAGATTGTTATTGTGGGCGTAAGCCCTTTGCGCCTGCTGACGCTCGATGTAAACTTGTTGCACCGCTACACGGCGCGGTTCGACGGCGGTGACGTATCCCAAGGCTACGTCGGGTCTCCGACCCTCCTTACCTTGGCCTACAATGTGTAGCGCCTCCGGCGCTCAACCGAATCAAAACATTCTATCTGGATAGAGGTATGACAAAAATGATGGTATCGTCGAATTGTACGGACATGGCGTGCCATATCAGGTTTGGAACTCAGAACATTACTACCATAATATAGCACACCATGTTCGTACAATTCGAAGCTTGTGAATTTATGCCACACCCTACTTTAGTGATGTGATGACAAGGAGGCTTACTTCACAAGAACTTTCTTGCCGGCGATGATATATAGACCGGGAGCGAGAGCTTTGACATCCTCTTGCGTTGCATTGCGCTTAACGCATACGCCCTGAAGAGTGAAGATGTCGTTGAAACAGTTAGCTTTATCGAAAGAATTATACTCGACCTCCTCAATAGAGGCGATATTCTCATAATCCGGAGCAAAGAGCGTGTCAAGATCAGCAAAGTCAGACTCAAATATGTTATCAAAGCGCCACCAGCAGTAGTCGGCATTCTCATAGACAGAAACTGAACCGACAGGTACATAGAGATTAATATCTGCATAATTGCTGAAAGCATTGTCGGGAGCTGCCGGAGGCGTTGCAACAGGCACATATATGTTCTTCAAGGAACTGCAACCGGCAAAAGCTTCCGAGCAAAGTTCTCCGCTATTCATGCTAACATCCGTCAGATTTGAACAACCTCGAAAAGCATCTGTTTCTATAGAAGCACCATCCTTAATCCGCACCTTTTTCAAGCATGAAGCATTAAAAAAAGCATAGCTGCTTACGGGTTCTTCGCCTTCTATGACAAGTCTTCTTATAGGAGTTGCCTTATCGCCCACATACAAATTGTGAGCATAATACAGAGGATTAGAGGTTGAATTTCCAAAATCAATTCGCGACCAGGTATTTACGTTAGGTATCTTCACTGATGTTAAACCACTGCACTCACTGAATGCAGAAGCACCAATTGAGGTAACAGAATTGCCAAGTTCCACTGATGTTAAACCACTGCACTCACTGAATGCAGAAGCACCAATTGAGGTAACAGAATTGCCAAGTTCCACTGAGGTCAGTCCGGAGCAACCGAAGAAGGAACTGTTTTCGATTGATTTGACGGAGTTCGGAACTGTTACTGAAGTAAGTCTTTTGCAAAAGCTGAAAGCATTACTGCCGATAGCCTCGACTGATTGTGGAATTATATATTCGTTTTCCAGAGATAAAGGAGCGAAATATATTGTAGACTTGTCAGGACTCCAGATAAAGCCATCTTCGATTTCAGCTTCTTCTGCAGGATACCGAACAGCCACACCGCTAGAAAAAGGATTAGATACCGTAGAGGGATACGCGCTCTTTTTAAGGCCGTTGCAATAGGAGAAAGCTTTTTCACCGATTAATTTGACGGAGTTCGGAATTATTACCGAAGTCAGGCTACCGTTATCGCATCCATAGAAAGCATAGTCATCGATTAAAATGACTGAACTCGGGATTGTCACCGAATACAGGTGACGGCAATAGGAGAAAGCACAGTAGCCTAGCTTTGTCAACGTATAAGCTTCACCATTGTATTCATATACTGTTTCAGGAAGTATCAAGTCACCAATCACATTGTTTCCGGCAACATAATTAGGTAACATTATATGACCCTCTCTAGTCTGTACGGTCTTGGCGGACTCGTCTAAGACTGTATACCAAAGGGTCTGCCCTTCGTATGTGTACGGGAAGTCTCGGGCAAACAGTGGCAACACTGATAATGTGGCCAGAATGAGAAATAAGAATTTTTTCATTGAAAAAAGATGCCACAGGACCCTCTCTACGGCTTTTGATGGTTGATACATAAAAAACGTGAGGTCAATACTGTTGCCCGTTCCACGTTCTGAGGCTCTGGTATTGCCCGATATAGTTGAACGAGCAAACATGCAGAGGCCTCACGATGAATATGATAGATTTCAAAATCGCACAGGGACTTTGAGGTTCATGAGTTCATCGGTAGATAAGTATCTCTCAAACAAACCTGATGAAACATAAACCTCTTCATCCTGTTCACACAGAATGAAGAATATACATATCCACATTGGCATCTACTGTCTGCTAATTCTTGACTATATCAAAGAAATTTACCAGATTTCAGAACGTCAAGAAAGAGCGCCGAGTAAACGCTTTTCGATTATGTCTTTGCAGACCCTCCCGCAATGCCCGTGACCGGGCCTCTGCGATGCGGTCTGCGATTGCAAAAATACGAATTAGTTTTGTTACAACAAAATGAAGGGAAAGACATACTTTCTAATTTGAGAATACGTCTTGATTGTAAGAAGCGCCTACGGCGCTCATCCGAATCAAAACATTCTATCTGGATAGAGGAATGATAAATTGATGGTATCGTCGAATTGTACGGACATTTGAGGCTGTCCGCACATTTGAGATTTCTGAAAATAATTCACCCCCTTCTTAGAGCTATCGTTCCGGGAGGGTCCGGAAGGTTCCGTGATTCTCCGTAAGCCATTGCGTCCGAACTTGAAAAATATAAGTTCCGCGAAGATCCGGCCGTTCCTAATTAGGCTCGCCAGAGCCAACAAAAATTCCGTAACTTCTTTTTCTTTAAAGTTCTTTTCAATATGTAGATTGTAAATCGAAAACTGCGCCTCTACAATCGTAAAATGCCTCTACAATTGTATGAAAATAGGAGTACGACCGAATCTATTTTTCATCGGCAAACTTTATCGGAAAGCAAGAATTCTTAAAGAGGGTTAAAGGATGAACTTAGAGAGAAGACGGAGGTTTTATTGATAAAGCAGACGAGAATTGGTCCCGGAGGTCAGCCGGAGTTAAGACAATAAGGGCAGAAACGCCTCCGGACAAGTTTGTCCATTTCTCCAAGCGCTAAAAACAAATTAAAAAACAGTATTATGGAAACACAAGTAGAAATCAAAACACCTGTCCATCTTGAGG
>CAYNPB010000229.1:0-3939 GCA_964399005.1 uncultured Sangeribacter sp. | reverse complement strand
CAATCTCCCCCATACCCAATTCCCCCCCGATCATCCCTATTTTGTCCAGGTGTGAGAGCCTTCGGCTCGATCCCCAATATCCCCATTAAGCATCCACCGCCCTACACACGCGTCCACACGCGTCGCGAAGCCTCAAAAGCAAATCCCCTTAGCACCTCCCCAAAAGCAAAAATAAAAAAATCCGCGAAAATCCGCTGGCCTCAGCGAAAAAGTAAGCGAAGCGTAGCGATCCGCGTTGAAGCTAATCTATTAATATCCAATTTATCTGCTTTCCCATGCGTGAGATATTTAAGAGCTTGCGAAAGTTGAGTCATGTTATCGCTTCATTATGTTATGCAAAATTAATCAAATATTCCAATTATTTCCCTATTTAACATCTTTTAACAACCGACTGCCCGAATCCGTGCAGTCTCCCCCATTATCTTTGCCAACGGAAACCAAAACCAGTGACCGATAATTTACCATTCATCATTGGTAACGGTGCCCTCACGGAGGCCCGAGCCCTTATGGACCACTCCGCGCCGAACCCTCAGAGGCCTCGGAAAGAGAACAATTAATATCCTGCCACAAAACGTCAGTTTCCTTGGTTCTTGACCCTTGGTTCTTGACCCTTTAGCGAAGCTACAAAGATCCCTGCATCAACCAATGCCCGATGCTTCCCATACGCCAGGCCTGAGCCCTTATGGACCACTGTCGCCATGCTTAGCATTCGGCATTCCTCGCACTACGCGTTACGCGTTACGCGATACGTATGATGCCCGGATATAGGTTATTGACCCTGACAGCCGCGACATGAACGCATTCGCCGCTCTATAACCTCCCCGCTAAAGGTGACGGGGCTAAAAAAACATTTGTTATGACAATACAAATCCCTAAATATCAAAGGCAAGTACACCGGTATTCCCATACCGAGTACTTGCCTCTCTTTTTCCCCCTTTCTTATGGCCTTATGCCCCTGCTTAGTGAAGTCTACTCTGTGTGCACTCTGTGTGGGTCATCCGCCCCATCGCAAAGTCAAATAAGTTTTTACTAAGATTTGCAAATTAGACGATTATTTTGTACTTTTGCAAGTTGAAAGCAGAATTAGGGCTATCCACCATAATTCCCAATGCCAAAACAACAGATAACAATACCTTTATGGACATTTCATACAAATGGCTTAAACGCTATATCAATTTCGATGAGTCGCCCAAAGAATTGGCGGCTGTTTTCACTTCCACCGGTCTCGAATGCGACCAAATTGAAGAGGTGGAATCTATCCGCGGCGGTCTCCGTGGTCTTAAAATAGGGAAGGTGCTCACCTGCGAGCCACATCCCGATTCCGACCACATGCACGTCACTACTGTCGATGTAGGTGCCGACGCCCCCCTCCAGATCGTCTGTGGCGCTCCTAATGTGGCTGCCGGACAAACTGTAGTGGTAGCTACGATTGGCACTGTCCTCTACGACGGCGACAAGGAGTTCACAATAAAGAAAGGTAAGCTTCGTGGTGTGGAATCTCACGGCATGATTTGCGCCGAAGATGAAATCGGTCTCGGCAATGACCATTCCGGTATCATGGTGCTCCCTGACGATGTCCCGGCAGGTACAGAGGCTGCTGCCTACTTCAACGTAGAAAGCGATTTCTGCCTCGAAGTAGAATTGACTCCAAACCGTGTCGATGCCGCAAGCCATTATGGTTGTGCCCGTGATCTGAAGGCATATCAATGGGCTCGTATCCTCGAAAGCGGAAATTCCGCCGGCGTCGAGATGCCTGAAATCAGCGTGCCCGATGTCTCCTCGTTCTCTGTAGACAAAGAAGATGGCGCTGTAAGTGTTGAGGTGGAAGACTCAAAACTGTGTCCAAGATATTGTGGAGTCACCATCCGCGGTGTCAAAGTCAAGGAATCTCCGGATTGGCTTAAAAACCTCCTCGTGGCTGCCGGCCAGCGTCCTATCAATTCTATCGTCGACATCACAAACTTCGTCCTTCTGGGCATAGGCCAACCACTCCACTGTTTCGACCTCGCAAAAGTTGCGGGAGAGAAGATTGTAGTACGCACTTGTCCTGCCGGCACTAAATTTACTACTCTCGATGAGACCGAGCGCACACTCAACGAAAACGACCTCATGATTTGCGATGCCGAAAAACCAATGTGTATCGCCGGTGTGTTCGGAGGTCTCGATTCAGGTGTGACTGAGGCCACTACCGATGTCTTTATCGAAAGCGCATATTTCAATCCTACCTCTATACGTCGCACAGCTCGCCGCCATGGCCTGAGCACTGATGCTTCATTCCGCTACGAACGTGGCACTGACCCCAATATGTGCGATTACGCCGCAAAATTGGCCGCCGTACTTATCCGCGAGATTGCAGGTGGCGAAATCTGCGGAAACGT
The DNA here is from genome assembly GCA_964399005.1 of uncultured Sangeribacter sp. Classification (GTDB taxonomy): domain Bacteria; phylum Bacteroidota; class Bacteroidia; order Bacteroidales; family Muribaculaceae; genus Lepagella. The sequence continues at coordinate 1,561 of CAYNPB010000229.1, read as the reverse complement.
CGTTGACATCTATCCGGATCCGGTGAAACCCGTTGAAATGGACTTCTCTCTGAAATATTGCCGCAATCTCATCGGAAAGGATATCCCGACTGATATTATTATAGGTATCCTCCGTGCCCTCGAATTTGAGGTCAAACCTACTGCCGATGAGGATGTGCTTTCAATTAAGGTGCCTACCTATCGCGTCGATGTGACCCGTCCATGCGACGTAGTGGAGGAAATACTCCGCATCTATGGCTATAATAATGTGGAGTTCGGCACTGAGATGCACGCGAATCTCTCGAAGCGCACTGCCGTGGATGAGGCTTACGCTCTTCAGCAGGTAGTAAGCAACGATCTCTCAGGTCAGGGTTTCCGCGAGATCATGAACAATTCACTCTCTGCCGTGAAATACTACGACGGAAACGCCGATTTCCCATTGGAAAACTGCGTGAAGGTGATGAATCCCCTCAGCAACGATCTCGGCGTGATGCGTTCGACTTTGCTTTATGGAGGTCTCGAAAGTATTGCCCACAATGTCAACCGTAAGGCTTCCGACCTGAAATTCTATGAATTCGGCAACGTATATTTCTTTGACCCCTCAAAGGAAAAGAGCGATGACAAGCCTCTCGCGCAATACTCTGAGCATATGGAGCTCGCCATATGGATGACAGGCAATCTCCAGTCTGCTTCATGGAACCGCCAAGCTCTTGAGTCGACCGTTTTCGACCTCAAAGCTACAGTGCTTAATATTTTCACAAAAGTTGGTGTGGCTGAATCCGGACTCAAGATGACTCAGACTTCGGATGCCACTTTCTCCGCAAAACTCGAAATATCTCATCGCAGTGGCAAACCCCTGGCAGTGCTCGGAATACTCAATCGCAAGACCCTCAAGGCTCTTGATATTGATCAGGAAGTTTGTTATGCTTCCATCAATTGGACTTATCTCTGCAAACTTGCAGCAAAATTCCAGACCACTTACGCTCCTCTTGAAAAGACTCAGCCCGTAAGACGCGACCTCGCTCTCCTGCTGGATGCTGCAGTTTCTTTCGACGCGGTCGAGGCTTGCGCACGCAAGGCAGGCGGCAAGTTGCTCCGTGGCGTGAGACTCTTCGATGTGTATGAAGGGAAAAACCTCCCCGACGGAAAGAAATCGTATGCAGTGGCATTTACCATCCAAGATCCTGAGAATACCCTCAAGGATAAGCAGATTGATGGAGTGATGGATAAAATCATCAAGAGCCTGCAACAACAACTCGGAGCCTCCCTCCGCTAAACAACCCAACAACTGAACAACCCAACAACTAAACAACTAAACAACATACAATGGGAAGAGCATTTGAATTCCGCAAGGCCCGCAAGCTCAAACGCTGGGGCAATATGTCAAGAACATTCACCCGCATTGGTAAGGAAATCACTATCGCAGTTAAAGCCGGTGGCCCTGATCCGGACATGAACCCACGTCTGCGTATGCTTATGCACAATGCTAAGGCTGCCAACATGCCTAAAGACACTATCGAACGTGCCATCAAGAAAGCTACCGATAAGGATGCTTCCGACTATAAGGAGATCGTATATGAAG
>CAYNPB010000228.1:0-3947 GCA_964399005.1 uncultured Sangeribacter sp. | reverse complement strand
GTTTTTTCAATAATAACCCTTTATAGCTGAGTTACAACTAAAAAAAATATGAAAGTAGTCAGTCTATGGCTAAATCTCTTCGATTTATTCCACTTTCGATTGTAATGAGAAACTTATATGAAATATCCGGCAAGAGCGTGATCGAGAATAGTTGTTTTCTTTCGATCTCAATCGAAAGAAGGACGACTACATCAGTCGTATTTTCGGTAGGAGAACGATTATTTCGGAAGAATACGTCCGAGAGTCCATCTACGAGACATTCAACTACTATTGAAATAAAATGAGACTCTTGGATGTAGCCATAGCCTATTTTGATGAACTTCAGGGTGAATCTCCAACTTTATCCTTCGCAGCAAAGCCGACATCTGGGGGATATGTGATCCGGACCGCAAAGCAGGTTCATATACCCTTAGAGATGGCATGGAGGATGCATAACTTTGCGGTGGCTGGGCGTGGCAAACATACTGGATATACATTAATTGTGCAGAAAAAAATAACACAAAAAGATTTTAGTCACCTTTCCAAAAAAATGTTAAAAACTTGCACATTATTATAGAATGCGAAGAGAAGCGCAAAGGAGCAGTGGGGATATTGAAGAAGCATCGCGACTCGGATATTGCAAGCTTGCAAATCAGAACTGGCTGCTTCGCATCGCCTTGAGAGCTCAGAGAATTAGCACAGTATCTGCGCAATGGGATTGCGACCCAAATAATGATACGAGCTAAATTTAAATAAAGATGTTGTATAATACAGCGATTTTTACTAAATTTGTAAATTGACAATCTAACAATTAAAATATTATAATCATGAAATGTAAAGGAGTAATCGGGGCATTTCTCAGTCTGGCTTTGATGTCAGTGTCTTGCACCAATGACAAGTGTCATTCCACTGAAGAAAATACAGCTGACGATGACAATGCAGTGATAGAGACTATAATGAGCCGTAGAAGTATTCGTGCATATGAAGACCGAGCTGTTCCCAGAGACACAATGGAACTGATCACTGAATGCGGCATCAACGCTCCCAACGGTATGAATGCTCAGGAATGGGAAATTCGCGTTGTCGATAATCCAGAGTTCATAAATGGAGTGACGGAACTGTACATAAAGGAAAATCCGGATGCTGCTAAAGCTCCGGGATTCAAGAATATCTTCCGCAACGCTCCAACCGTAGTATTCATCGGAGCACCGGATAGCTCATATTCCGGTGTCAACTGCGGTCTTCTTGGAGAGAATATGATACTTGCTGCATGGTCAATGGGCATAGGATCATGCTGTCTTGGTGGTCCGGTACGGTTCCTCAATTCCGAAGTAGCAGCAGAATATCTGAATCAATTAAAATTCTCAGATGGCTATACCCTTCTCTACGCGATCGGGTTCGGCTTCCCTGCAGAAACTCCTGATGCTAAACCACGCGACAAAGGAAAAATCCTTTTTATAGATTAAGCAATACTCTTAATAGAAATACTGCTATAAGAAAAATGAAAGCTGCCTCATGACGTGTGTGCATGAGGCAGTTTTTGATGAAAGTCGATGCAATTAATGTAAGATTATTTAATTACTACTTTTGAGACTTTGGAGCCTTGCTTTACGATGTAGATGCCGGCATTGGCATTCTGAGCGTTTACGCGGACGCCGCTAAGGGTGTAGTATTCTTTTGCTGCAGTCTCGGCTTCTTCTACTGTCTGGACGCTTGTAGTTGCTTTTGATGCAAGATAATTCAAGGTGTTGGAGGTGAGTTTCTCGAGGTTGCTGTGGAAAACGTTTGTGCCTTCACGCGGTGCCCACTCGCAAGCAGCAAGACCATTGGCGATTACTGTTCCCTTTTTGCCCTCCGGCTTGAACTCTACGATTCCGGCTACACAATAGTCCTGAACGTGTCCCCAAGTAGCGAGCACTTCGGCATTGAAATCTTTCTCAAATTGCTCAGTAGTGTTTTTTCCATCTGCGCTATACTTGTAAGCGTTGAGGTCCCACATGCAGTTGTGGTCTTCGCGCCACATAGCAGTGCCATCGCCTGTGCCTTCCATTGGATAAGTGGGAGTTACGAAAGCTGCATACTCATATCCGGCAGGAACTGTCTGAAGATCTGCAAAGATAGCGTGGCCGGTGTGGTCATATACCTGAGAAGCATCAAATTCACGCTCAGGATCGGCATCGGGGAAGAGAGATGAGTCGTTCATTGCGCCGATGATAGCCTGGATAGTCCAAACGTCAGTGCCGCTACCACCGTCACCTGCACCGAAGAGTTTGGGTGCATAATCATTAGGAATACGCCCGATAGACGGTGTAAGCTGAGTAGCATGTTTGCTGAGATAGATGTTGCCACCCTCGTTTAGATAAGAAGCGAGTGCATCTGCAAAAGCATCTGAGCCGAAGCCGTCGGGAAGGTTAGCTGCACCCATATCTATACCGACACGATCAACGTGTACCCACACTGCGTCATATTTATCAGCCTTGAGATTGGCGGCATCTGCAACGCTAACGAGCTCACCATTGGCGAAGTTCTTTGTGAAGTATTGAGCAGCTACTTTCTCCTGATTAGAGAGAGACTCAACGTCGGTGGAAGCAACTACCATTGCTACTTTACCTGCAGATGCGGAGATGCTTGTGGAAAGCATACATGCAGCAGCAACTGCTGCGAAAGAAGTAAAATTCTTCATAATGAAAAAAGTTTGTATAAAAATGAAATTGATGATTTTTTGCTATTCGCAAACGAATTTTTCCCGGATGCGATCGCCTCTGCGACTATCAAGGACACCGCAAAATTAGACCTAAAAAATCGGGGAATGTATTAAAAAATGTGCATAAAGTATAAAAATTCGGATTTTGCGCAAATTTTATAGTGTATGCAACAAAATTTATAGTCGCAGTTGTCGTTTTCTGAGTTTGTTTGTCTCGAAGTGTGAAGACGCACGTTTTGATTGCTTATTCTTCATTATGCTTCAATTTGCTTTTAGTGACGATTTGCAGGAATCATGGACTTTTATTATCTTTGTGGATGGAATGTGGAATCATACAATGAAAAAAGTTTTGTTTTTATGTCGATTTTAAAATATTTAGGTTGGGCTATTATAATAGATTGGTTGAAGGGTAGAAGAAAGAGAGCCAATGGAAATTACAATTCAAATCTTTACGGACCACACGGATTTGAATATGACGAGCGCAGGGAAATGCTTGAGAAGAAGATTTATGAAGCAAACTCTCGACTTGACCGCATGGAGAATGAGCTATATGGCTTTGACGACAATTCTGAGGAATATGAGGATTTGGAGGAGCGTGTGAATGAACTTCAAGACTATATCGACGCTATGGAAGATGAGTTCGATGAAACGGATTGGTAAGTAAAGATGACGGATCGGATGACGGCCGAGGAGCGGCATCGGTGCATGGCTGCTATAAAGGGAAGGGATACTAAGACTGAAATGATAGTGCGGAAGTATCTTTTCTCCCGTGGTTTGCGTTATCGTGTCAATGTCAAGAAACTACCCGGTTCGCCGGACATTGTTCTTAGAAAGTATGGAGCAGTGATATTTATTGATGGATGTTTTTGGCATGGGCATAAGGGATGCAAATATTATAAATTGCCGTCTACCAATGAAGATTTTTGGAAAACAAAAATAGCGAGAAATATGGCTCGGGATTATGTCAACAACGTGGATCTAGAGCTTGCAGGATGGAGGGTGATACGAATATGGGAATGCGACATCAAGACAAAAGCGAAACGAGAGGAAACTCTTAAAAAGCTTTATGATGAAATCACTTCATCGACATTTATCAGTAAACCTAAAAGAATAAAGAAGTCAACAAGCAAGTATTACAACGATTATCCTGACGACTTTAATATGGCAGCCGAACCGGAAGAAGAATATTGAAGGGGCGACATAAACTTACTTATGACGCCCCTTATCTACTATTATTCTAACTTAACTTTATTCTTACTCAACG
>CAYNPB010000227.1:0-3978 GCA_964399005.1 uncultured Sangeribacter sp. | reverse complement strand
TAGAGCATCTGACTACGGATCAGAAGGTTACAGGTTTGAATCCTGTGCGAATCACGAAAAAAGGCTGACGATTGTCGGCCTTTTTTCTTGCATATCAACTAATTATATCAGTTATTATACGGCTCAAGTATTGGGTATTTGATGTTTTAGTTGGCAATTGCTTCCATTCGATAAAGAAAACAGCTCGGTTTAACCGAGCTGTTTCATTATTTTGTCCATTTTGGATTGGATTCGGTCGTTGGCCAGATTTCCGATGCTGCCGAGGTGAGTATGATTTACTCCACGATGTGGCTTATAAGTGCCATTCTGGACTTCCATACCTACTTTCTTATAGGCATCTCTGAAAGGCATTCCCTCAAGTACGAGACGATTTACGTCTTCAACCGTGAAGATATAATCATATCTGCTGTCTTCAAGAATACTATCTTTTACCTTTATTTCTCCAAGCATATAAGTGGCCATATCAAGACATTCGATCAACTCAGTAGACGCCGGGAAGAGTATGTCTTTCATAAGCTGCATATCTCGGTTATACCCAAGCGGAAGATTCGCGGTGAGCAATGCGATTTCATTTTGAATTGACTGGAGTCGGTTGCACTTGCCTCTCATGATCTCAAATACATCAGGATTCTTCTTGTGAGGCATGATGCTGGAGCCGGTGGTCAATTCATCAGGGAATGAAACGAATGCAAAATTATTGCACATCCACATGCAGACATCCATAGCAAGGTGGCCCAACGTAGAAGCGACTGCACCGATGGCGGCTGCCACAGCGCGTTCCGTCTTTCCGCGGCTCATCTGTGCAGCTACAACATTATAGTGAGGATTGGCGAAGTTTAATAACTCGGAAGTCATTTCTCTATTAAGGGGGAATGAACTCCCGTAGCCGGCAGCTGAACCAAGTGGATTCTGATTTGCGATATTGTAGGCTGCCACAATCATCTGCATGTCATCAGTGAATGATTCCGCATATGCTCCAAACCATAGGCCAAAAGAAGAGGGCATCGCCACTTGAAGATGTGTATAGCCGGGCATCAGTTTATCCTTATGTTTCTCTGAGAGCTCGATCAAGCGATTGAAAAGATTTTGTATGCTCTCAGAGATATGCTTAAGTTCGTCGCGAAAGAAAAGCTTCAGGTCTACGAGCACCTGATCGTTGCGGGAGCGTCCGGAATGAATCTTCTTGCCGACATCTCCGAGACGATCGGTAAGAAGGAACTCAACTTGGGAATGCACATCTTCTACACCCTCCTCGATTGTAAATTCGCCGCGTTCTATCTCATCGGCAATCTGCCGGAGAGCAGGAAGCAATGTGTCCAACTCCTCTTTAGTCAAGAGTCCGATTGATTCGAGCATCCTGATATGAGCCATCGAACCTTGCACATCATATTTAGCAAGTCTGAGGTCAAGTTCACGGTCCTGACCTACAGTGAATTTTTCTATTGCTTTATCAGGCTCGAAGCCTTTATTCCATAATTTCATAACTTGATAGTCTTTATAAGTTTGGTATAAGTGTCAATAGCATCTGATATTTCAGAAAGACACACATATTCATCGGCAGAGTGCGATCTGGATGATTCCCCGGGTCCCATTTTTAGAGAAGGAATGCCATGCATCAACGCCATGTCGGATGTAGTAGGGGAGATGAAAGTTGATTTTCCAAGAGAGATGGCAGCTTTCACGAGAGGATGCTCTTTACTGATCACAGATGCATGTACTCGAGTAGAACGTGGAGCCAGTTCGCTCCATTTTACGCTTTTTTTAAGCAGCTCGACTGTCTCCTCATTGCTGTAAGCATCCGTAGTGCGAATATCTGCGACAAATGTGCAGGTGTCCGGAACCACATTATGCTGAGTGCCACAGTTTATCATTGTTACACTCACTTTTATTGGTCCTAAGATGTCGCTTGTCTTTTCAGGAGCGAAGGTCCTCAATCTGTCAATGTCTTCCATCGCCCTGTAAAGGGCATTGATGCCTTCGTTTCTTGCCGCATGTCCGGCTTTTCCTTTTGCAACGCAGTCAAGCACGAGCAGACCTCTTTCTGCTATTGCGGCTTGCATTCCAGTCGGTTCCCCTACAAGTACCATATCAGGAGTGAGACCGACTGACTTCAAATGTGGAAGGAACGCACGCATTCCAAGTTCCCCCATTACTTCCTCTGCTGCAGTGATTGCCAATAGAAGGTTGACGGGAAGCGTGGAATCATTCTTTAGAGCAAGAAAAGCCATTGCTAAGGCAACTCCGCAAGCTCCGGCATCATTACTGCCCAGTCCATAGATACGTTCTCCTTCAATATCCGGGCTAAAAGGATCTCGAGTGTATGAAGAAGAGGGTCTTACCGTGTCATGATGCGAATTAAGCATCAGGGTTGGTTTTGACGGGTCAAAATGCCTTGAAAGCACATAAACGTTGTTGTGGATTCTTTTTACATCTCCAGCCTCGTTGTCTTTCAACCATTTTTCCCAAATATCGGCCGTCGCTGATTCCTCCCTTGAAAAAGAAGGGGTAGAGATAAGATTTCTGAGTAAGGAAACGTAGTCGGCACTCATTTCAATTATCATTTAATAATTGTTCCTGAATCAGAAAGTAGATTTTCTGCCTTGCAGATTCTCACTTCCTTCACTCCTTTTGATGCTGAGTCAAGAGCATTCGAAAGTTTTGGAATCATCCCTTTGGCAATAATTCCAGACTCTTTCAATTCAATGAAATTATCTTTTGTAATCAAAGGAATAACCGAACTTTCATCATCGACATCTGCAAGGACTCCTGCTTTTTCAAAGCAATAAGTGAGCACAGTAGGAGCAATTCGTGAAGCTCCGATAGCTATTGCAGCCGCCACCGAGTCGGCATTGCAATTTAGGAGAGTTCCATTGCCATCATGGCAAATTGCACACACCACCGGGGTGATTCCTGCTTCAAGAAGAATTTGGAGAAGGCCGTCGTTAACATCTTTCGGGTCTATATCGCCGACAAATCCGTAGTCGATAGGATTAGCCGGTCGGCGGGTGGCCTTTATGATATTGCCATCTGCTCCTGAAAATCCAAGCGCATTGCAGTTCGTGGCCTGAAGCATGGCTACGATACGCTTGTTGATCAAACCGGCATAAGTCATTGTTACGATGTCAAGGGTAGCTCGGTCTGTCACTCGCCTTCCCTCGATCATAGTTGTCTCAATTCCCATATCCTTGCTCAGGCGAGTAGCCTCCTTGCCTCCACCATGCACAAGAATCTTCGGACCCTTCAGGTCGGAGAAGATTCTAACGAAATCAGCAAGAGCGGAAGGATCGTCAATGACGTTGCCCCCGATCTTTACTACGTTTATTTTTTGAATTCCCATGTTTTAGAGGCTTTCAAGAAGACGTTTGATCACAACCTGAGCGGATATTTCTCTATTGGCAGCTTCTGGAATGACGATGCTTCTGTCTGATTCAATCACATCGTCGGTGACGATCATGTTTCTTCTGACCGGTAGACAGTGCATGAAATAAGCATTATTGGTCAATGCCATTTTCTCAGCATCTACCGTCCAACTGCGGTCAGTAGAAAGCACTTTTCCATAGTTTGGATCTGCATATGCCGACCAGTTCTTAGCATAGATGAAATCTGCTCCCTCGAATGCTTTTTTCTGGTCATACTCTATCTTTGCGCCTTTGGTGAAAGCAGGATCAAGTTCATAGCCGTGAGGATGAGTGATGACGAAGTCATATCCTGCAGCTATCATCCATTCGGCAAACGAATTTGGCACGGCTTGTGGAAGAGCCTTAGGATGGGGAGCCCAAGTCATTACGACTTTTGGACGCTCTTTAGTCTTGTATTCCTCGATAGTGATGAGGTCTGCAAAGCTTTGAAGCGGATGTCTTGTGGCAGCTTCCATGCTGAAAACAGGTTTGCCGGAATATTTGATAAACTGAGAAATCACCTTTTCCTCGTAGTCATCTTTCTTGTTGGTAAGGCTTGCAAAAGAGCGCACACCAATGA
>CAYNPB010000226.1:0-4031 GCA_964399005.1 uncultured Sangeribacter sp. | reverse complement strand
AAACATTATACCTGAAACGCCTGAAACAATCTTTTGCTAACCTTTTACGATTTAAAAGAAAATCGAAATTTGAGACCTAAGAACTCCGCCGCAATCCCCAAAAACATAAGGATAGAAATAATTCAATTTTTTACTAATCTGAATATGAGAAGGGCTTCCCAATAGGAAGCCCTAACAATTTTATATTTATTACCTTAATAAGTTTTACTCGGGATTGACTCTCTGAAGCGACATCAAAAATCAGCTCCGAGACTTCCGGCCGGCTCTTTAAGCTTATAGAGAAGCTCATGTTGGAGTTCGGGATGATCGTAGACTATATGTGAGAGTTCCCAATGATGACCGGCTTCTTCCTTAAGCAACGGTGATGTAGCATCTACGTCGGTTAGATTCCAAGTAAGCAACACTGTTTTTATCTTCAAGGCTTTGAGTTTACGCACGAGCATCTCATGATCGGCATCCCCCGTGATGAGGACTACATAATCGAATTTGCGGAAAGTGGCAAGTTCATAGGCCTCGAGGGCAAACCACACATCCACCCCCTTCTCCACCACCTGGACCACACCATCTTTCTCCACTTCGCGGAGATGCTTATAATGGAACACGACGTCGTTCTCAATCAAGGAGTCTTCAAATTTCCTTTCATTATAAAGGAGTTTTTTGTCATAGGCTTCTTTCACACGATAACGTCCGCGGAAATAGTGCGCCTCCGTAATCTGGCAGTCAGATTGGTCAACGTCTTCCTCCATAGCAAGACGGAAAGTAATGAAGTCGAAGAGCGACTTCACGCGAATAATAGAATTTTCCGATTTTTTGAGTGCCCTATTGACTTTGGCATAGTAGCCGCCATCAATAAACACCCCTATAGATATATATCCAAGCATAAAAAGTTTGTTTTCAATAATTACATTATATGCTTAAAACACACACGTTCGCTTTTCTGTTCGCATTACACCTGTTTCTTCAATAATTTATGCAATCTCACGCAGAGTACTCAGAGGAGCAGAGTGTCGCAGAGAGGATTCAAATAGGATTATTTTTCAAATAAATTGATGAAAATCTAAAGAATTTTACTTATGAAGTTGTTTAAACCAATTATTAATTGATTTATTTTTGAATTCGTAGATAAGTTTAAACAACTTCATAGCAAATGAGTCATATATACAGGAAGATAAAGTATATTGTTCTCAAAACTTAAATTTCCTGGATGCAAGACAATAGCCTGATTAAGCTCACGAGAATATTTTGTCATAGCCTTTTCCAATGATGTCAGACTATATCTTGTCCCGGATTTTACTTCAATAAAGTTTATATTGTGCTGATTGGTGATTTTGCTTTTAGGAAGCAAGAAATCCAACTCCATTCGATTGCTTTTTTCTTCTCTGTCTGAGTTGGAATAAAAGAATAACTTATACAGATTGGCCGCCAACATTTGCGCCACAATATTCTCCATAAACATTCCATTGTTAATGGCTAACTTTCCTAAAATAATCTTTTTATATACATCGGTTTTTTCTTCAATACTTGACATAGCCAACGCATAGAGAAGACCCGTATCCCCCATATAGCATTTGAGCATGGTCCTGTCAGCATTAATTTCCAATCCCATGCTTGGCTCAGTGCTACAGAAACAAAGATTGACAAATCGTGCATCTTTAAGCCATGTAAAGGGTTCGATGTAATCTCTCATCCTGGCTTCCTTAGAAAGGACAGAAAGACGAAATTTTTTCTCATTCTTAGATAATTGAGAAGGAATAGAGTCAAAAATACTTTCTACCTTCAATGTATATGGCCCTGCATGCTTGGCAATATCGCCTCTATATAAAGTAAGAATGATTTTCTTTTCTCTATCTGCTTCATTGAAATCTTTCGTGGAGATATATGCCTTAACGACTTGAGGCATACCTCCAATGATCATATATTCTTTAAATAATTGCATTGTTTTTCTATGCAGTGCGTCGGGAAGGGATTTCCTTGTTTCGTAACATTCCTTGATGAAATCCACCAATAAATCTTCTCCTACTGCCCACAGATATTCTTCAAAATCCATAGGAAACATATCGAGATGCTCTTCCTCAGAAGGTATTATAATATTATCAGTGTTTTTTCTGATTGACATCAATGATCCTGTCTCAATGTAATCGTATCTCCTATCTGCAACCAAATACTTTATAGCAGCTCTTACTTTAGGACATTCCTGTATCTCATCGAATATCACTAATGAGTCTCTTTCATAGAGAGTTGTGTTATACATCAGCTGAAGATAGGAGAATAATCTATCTCGATCATGAAGAGTATCAAGAATCAAATTCAAGTTGTCTACCGAAATATCATTGAAGTCAATCTTGATATAAGATTTATAATATTGCTTTCCAAATTCTTCAGCAATATAACTTTTGCCAACACGTCTTGCTCCCTTAATAAGTAGAGCAGAGGCTCCATTGCGCTCTTTCCATTTTACCAACTTATTAAATATCTTTCTTTTCATAATTCAAATTCACGATTTCAAAAGTTTAGATATGAAGATTCCACACCTTTTCAAGGGTAAACTCAACACAAAATTACACTTTTTCAAGGGTAAATGCAAATATAATTTAAAATTTTTTGGAGATATTTTGCGACACACTTGCACTGCCCTGCACAGCCCCACGATAAATGCAATTCTCCTACGCGAGGAGGCATCGCTGTTCAGCTCTCTGACGGAAATTCAATTTCTTTCTCCATAGCCGATATCTCCGACGATTCGCTGTCCATCATAATGAAGGGATCGGAACAAGAAATAGTTTTGTATAAATAATATTGTTTGTGCAATCGGGAAAAATGTATTAATTTTGTAAGGAAGAAATAATATTAATACAGAAAAAGAAATATGGCAGAAATAGTAAGCGGAACTGCCCTTGCAAAGAAAGTGAAGCAGGGTGTGGCTGAAAGAGTAAAGGAATGTGAAGCCAAATATGGCAGAGTGCCTCATTTAGTGGTTATCCTTGTCGGAGAAGATCCCGGAAGCGTGTCGTATGTCACCGGCAAAGCCCGCGACTGCGGAGAGGTTGGGTTTAAGAACACTACCCTCAAATACCCGGACACCGTAAGCGAAGAGGAACTCCTCGCCAAGATAGCTGAACTAAATGCCGACGACAGTGTCGATGGCCTTCTCGTGCAGCTCCCACTCCCAAAACATATAAGCGAATCTAAAGTGATCGAAGCCATTGCCAAGGAGAAAGACGTAGACGGCTTTCATCCACTCAATGTGGCAGCACTCTGGCAGAAACAGCCATGTCTGCTCCCCTGCACCCCTCAGGGCATCATAATGATGCTCAAAGAAGCCGGAGTTGAAATCGAAGGTAAACGTGCTGTAGTGATCGGACGCAGCAACATCGTAGGTCTCCCGGCTTCCAAGCTCCTCCTTGATAATAATGCAACTGTCACAATGGCTCACAGCCGCACTAAGAATCTGCCTGAAGTGACGCGCGAAGCCGATATCCTTGTGGTGGCCATCGGCAAACCGAAATTTGTCACAGCCGACATGGTTAAACCTGGTGCAGCTGTAATGGACGTGGGCGTCAACCGCAATCCTGAGACCGGCAAACTATGTGGCGACGTAGACTTCGATGCAGTCAAGGAAGTGGCGTCAGTCATCACCCCCGTCCCGGGAGGACTTGGCCCCATGACCCGCGCATGCCTCATGGTCAACACCCTGGAATGCTTCCTCCGCAAAATGGAAAAATAGGAAATAGAGCATCTAAGAACACATCTCAAATATTTATTTAAACATAAAAAAGAGAGGCTTCCCGATTGGGAGGCCCCTCTTTTTATGTATGATTCCGATGGAATCAATTATGCATTAGCGTTTAGGCTTCTACTGCTTCTACGTCTACTACCGAAGCGTAGTCGTCGGTGATGTTCATAGCTGCAAGCTCATCCTTATTGGCCACGACGATGCGGTTGTATTCACGCAGACCGGTTCCGGCAGGGATAAGGTGACCGCAGATCACATTCTCCTTCATGCCTTCGAGATAGTCGGTCTTGCCGTTGAT
>CAYNPB010000225.1:0-4045 GCA_964399005.1 uncultured Sangeribacter sp. | reverse complement strand
TGGCTCGACTTCGCTTTCCGTTCGCGAAACTTTTCTCTATCACCACCTCACTTCCGGTCATGAAACTCAATTCAAGAATGGGATACAAACCCGTCACTTTCTCTGAATTGACAGATGATGAGGAATTCTGGCAAGGTTGCCAGGGTTGCAAAAACTACGACATCCTGCAGCGAAACAACCGACGTATGTGTCTCTGCACAGGTATGCTCTTCGACCCTAAACAACCACTACCTGCCGACAAGAGGGCCAACCCCTACATGATCAAGGTGCATAATCGCATCAAGCGACTCCTCCACCTTAAAAAGTAGCATTAGTTTCAAGAATAGAAAACAAAGTTAAATATATGTCAGAAAACAAAAAGAAGAAAGTGCTCCTCGCATTTTCAGGAGGTCTTGACACCTCTTTCGCTGTAAAATATCTCTCCGAAGATCTCGGCTACGAAGTACACACCGCCATCGCTAATACCGGCGGATTCTCAGAAGCAGAACTCGAAGCAATTGCCGACCGCTCAAAACGCCTCGGAGCTGCCTCACACGCCACGCTTGACGTAACAAAAGACTACTACGACAAGAGCATCAAATATATGGTGGCAGGCAACGTACTCCGCAACGGCACCTACCCAATTTCAGTAAGCTCTGAAAGAATCTTCCAAGCTATCGCTACCATCGAATATGCAAAGAAACTTGGTGTGGATGCAATCGCTCACGGTTCTACCGGAGCCGGAAACGACCAAGTGCGTTTCGATCTCACTTTCCAGATTCTTGCACCTGAAATCGAAATCATCACTCCAACACGCGACCTAACCCTCACACGCGAATACGAGATCGACTATCTCAAGAAGCACGGCTATGAAGCCGACTTCAAAAAGATGGAATATTCTATCAACAAGGGACTTTGGGGCACATCAATCGGAGGAAAGGAGACTCTTCATTCCGATCAGACTCTCCCGGAGGAGGCTTACCCCTCACAGATTACTGCTACCGAACCCGAAAAACTGACTATCTCATTCAAAGAAGGTGAGATTTCAGCTGTCAACGGCAAGGAATACTCTGATAAAATAGAGGCGATCCGCGAAGTAGAACGCATCGGTTCTCGCTTTGGAATAGGCCGCGATATGCATATCGGCGACACTATCATCGGCATCAAGGGACGTGTAGGATTTGAGGCTGCCGGTCCTATCCTCATCATAGCAGCACACAAGATGCTTGAAAAGCATACCCTGACAAAATGGCAGCAATATTGGAAGGATCAGGTCGGCACATGGTATGGTATGTTCCTGCATGAAGCACAGTATCTGGAGCCGGTGATGCGCGACATCGAGAAGATGCTCGAAAGCTCTCAACGCAATGTGACGGGAACAGTAGAACTGATACTCCGTCCATACTCTTACACCCTCGTAGGTGTAGACTCACCATTTGACTTGATGAAGACTGACTTCGGTGAATACGGAGAAGTCAATAAGGCTTGGACTGCCGACGATGTGAAAGGATTCACAAAAATTCTCGGCAACCAAATGAAGATATATCACAACAATCAGGTCAAAAACGGCAAAGCAGAGTGAAAAAAATTGGTATAATCGGAGGCGCCGGCTACACTGCCGGCGAACTCCTCCGTTTGCTCATCAACCATCCGGAGGTGAGCATTGAGTTCGTACACTCGTCGAGCAACGCCGGAAAACCCATTACAGATGTTCATGGCGGTCTGCTCGGTGAAACTGACATCGTTTTCTCTGACTCCCATCCCCTCGAAGATATCGACATCCTCTTCCTTTGTTCTGCACATGGACAGAGCAAAAAATTCTGGGAAGAAAACGCCCGACCTGCCGGCCTCAAAGTGATCGATCTGGCACAAGATTTCCGCGACGAAAGCAATGGATATGTATATGGATTGCCCGAACTTCAAATCGAAAAGATTGCATCAGCCGATTCGGTGGCAAATCCTGGATGCTTCGCCACTGCCCTGCAACTGTCCTTGCTTCCGCTTGCTAAAGCACATCTTCTTCCAAAAGAAGGCGACATCAACATCACCGCACTTACTGGCTCGACAGGAGCCGGCGTGAAACCCGGAGCCACCACACATTTCAGTTGGAGAAACGACAATATTTCAGTCTACAAGCCATTCACCCATCAACACCTAATCGAGATTGGCGCCACTCTGAAAAAACTCCAACCTGATGATAGCTCGACAATCAATTTCGTGCCGATGAGAGGTGACTTTCCCCGCGGAATTTTCGCAGTCACTACTCTTGACTGCAATTTGAGCGAAGATGAGGCAGTAGCTCTTTACAAAGACTACTATAAGGATGCCCCTTTCACAGTAGTCAGCAACCAACCGATTGATCTCAAGCAGGCTGTCAATACCAACAAAGCGATCGTACATGTGGAAAAACATGATAAGAAATTGCTTGTGACATGCGCTATCGACAATCTTCTCAAGGGAGCTTCCGGCCAGGCTGTTCAGAATATGAATATCATGCTCGGAATTGACCAGACCACCGGGCTTCGTCTTAAACCTTCAGCATTCTAAGAGTATGAAACTATTTGATGTATATTCTCTATATGATATAGAGCCTGTAAAAGGTAGCGGAAATCATGTCTATACTGAAGATGGAACCGAATACCTTGACCTATATGGCGGACATGCCGTCATTTCAGTAGGACACGCACATCCTCACTATGTAGATGCTATCGCCAAACAGGTAGCTGCTCTCGGTTTCTACTCCAATTCAGTCATCAACACTCTTCAAGAGAAACTCGCCGAAAAGCTTGGAAAGGCTTCCGGTTATGATGATTATGCTCTTTTCCTTTGTAATTCAGGCGCAGAAGCAAACGAGAATGCAATGAAGTTGGCTTCCTTTGCTACCGGAAGGAGTAAAATCCTTGCCTTCGGCCATGCTTTTCATGGACGCACCTCAGGAGCGGTAGCAGCCACTGACAATCCAGCCATCCAAGCTCCATTCAATAAGACTGAGAATGTGACTTTCGTTCCGCTCAACGACACACAAGCGATGAAGGCAGCTCTTTCCTCCAAGGAATATGCCGGTGCTATCATTGAAGGTATACAAGGGGTTGCAGGCATTCATGAGCCGACTACAGAATTCATGAAGGAACTTGCCAAGGAATGCAAAGAAACCGGTACTCTTCTTATCCTCGATGAAATTCAGTCAGGCTATGGGCGCTCAGGAAAATTCTTCGCACACCAGCACCATGACATCAAGCCCGATATCATCACTTGTGCAAAAGGGATTGCCAATGGTTTCCCGATGGGTGCAGTGCTTATCTCTCCATCCATAGAAGCGAAGAAAGGAATGCTCGGCACTACTTTCGGAGGCAATCATCTTGCCTGTGCCGCTGCTATAGCAGTGCTTGAGATTATGGAGGATGAAAAACTGATTGAAAACGCGGCAGCAGTTGGAGAATACTTGATTGATGAATTGAAGAAAATCCCTCAGATTTCGGACGTCAGGGGACGTGGACTGATGATAGGTTTCGAAGTAGATGGCTACACAGGAAGCGAACTTCGCAAAAAGCTCCTCTTCGACCACCATATCTTCACCGGCGGAGCAGGGAAAATGACAGTCAGACTTCTTCCAGCCCTCAACCTCTCGAAAAAAGATGCCGATATCTTCCTGACGGAACTAAAAAAGGCTATTAACTCATAATAACCACATGAAAATGAAAAAATTCACTTGCGTAGAAGATATAGGCTCTCTCGACAAGGCTCTTGCAGATGCAGCTCTAATAAAAAAAGATAAATTCGCATTCACAGGCCTCGGAAGGAATAAGACACTTCTGATGATTTTCTTTAACTCTTCTCTTCGTACACGCCTATCTACACAGAAGGCTGCAATGAACCTTGGGATGAACGTCATCGTCCTCGACGTCAACCAAGGAGCATGGAAACTGGAGACTGAACGAGGGGTTATCATGGATGGAGACAAGGCTGAGCACCTCCTTGAGGCTATCCCCGTGATGGGATGCTATTGCGACATCATTGGTGTGCGCTCTTTTGCAAGCCTTACCAACAAGAAAGATGACTACGAGGA
>CAYNPB010000224.1:0-4113 GCA_964399005.1 uncultured Sangeribacter sp. | reverse complement strand
CTTCCAACCGCAGAAGAATCAACAAGCACGGCTTCCGTGAAAGAATGGCTACAGCTGATGGCCGCAAGGTATTGGCTCGTCGCCGCGCAAAAGGACGCTATTCCCTCACTGTTTCTGACAGCATCGCAAGCAAGTAACGCTCGCATAGGAAACAAAATCAGGGACAATGCCGGAAAGGTATTGTCCCTGATTTTGTATTGTGTGGGGGGATCGGAGTAATTGGAATAATCGGAGTAATTGGAATAATCGGAGTAATTGGAATAATCGGAGTAATCGGTATAATCGGAGTAATTGGAATTATTGGAGTAATTGGAATAATTGGAATTATTGGGGGAGTGGGATCAGTAGGGGATTTGGGCGAGCATGGATTGGAGGGAGTCTGAGTTGAGGATGATGGCTATGATTGTCCAGATGATCGTGGCGAGAAGGAGCATTGCTGAGTAGCGAAGCACCTTGTTGAGATGATAGTCTGTGAATCTGAATAGGGCGATGATCACTGGCACAAACCAAATGCCAATTGCCACATATCCTGCCCACCCCCAGGAGTTGAGAGCTTCGCGCATGGCATACCATATTAGACCAAGACCGCAATAAGTGAAGACAATATAGACGCATTTCATGGCCTTGGCCCCAAAGATAACTGCTTTGGTGCGTTTGCCGACCTTTGCATCGTCGCGGATGTCGCGGACGTTGTTGACTATAAGTACATTGGTGCCAAGAAGTCCGACTCCAATGGAAACTATCAATGCCATTTTCCACATTTCACCAAGCACGCCGGCCATAGACCCACCGGTCCAGTCACCACATTGGAGATATGCCGTAAACATTACAGGCACAATTCCGTAGAAGATGATTACTGCTTCATCGCCGAGTCCATGATGAGATAGAGGCCAGGGACCGGCACTGTAGGCAAACGCTGCTATCGCAATGATGATGCCTACGGGTATCAGCCAGTAGCCACCCCAGTGTATCAAGGAGCATCCGAGGATGCAGTCGGCAGCCATAAGAAGAATCATGACCCATTTCATTGTGGAGGGTTTGATGTCTCCTTCCGTAACGCCTCGGCGGAAGCCTTGGCGACCACGCTTGTCGATACCATTCTTATAGTCGAAATATTCGTTGGCGAAGTTGCTGACAATCTGAGCGATTATAGCGAAAATAAGGCAAATTAAGGCCGGAAGCCAGTGGAAATTATTGTAACACAGAGCCACAGCGCAGCCTGCAAGCACACCTGCAGTGCTCACTGGCAAAGTTCTGAGGCGCAGGGCCTCTATCCATGGAGTCAAGTTCATAGAACGAGTTTTAGAGAGATAAGTTTCGCCTGCGAAACTTAAGGATTATAGAGTCGAGGGATGATGACTGCAGAGTGAATCATACCCATGAACGTTTATTTGATTACAAAATTAATAAATATTTTTGAATTTAAGAAATTATTTTGTAAAAAATATGAAATAATTTTGTAACACTTGGAATGGGGAGGAGGCAGCAGAAGCTGCCAGCGGAAATAGCTTCGCGAGGGTTTGGGACGCACACGGAGCGTGCTTACTGCTCAATTTGCTTATGGGATAGGGGTATAGGGGCTTTTAGGGAGGTTAGGGGCTTTAGGGAGATTATGGAGGTTAGGGCGATTGGGGAGGTTAGGGGGATTTAGGGAGGTGGGTATAAAAAAAGAGGCTTTCAGGAGCCTCTTTTGCGTTGGAAGAATGATTTCATAAGGTCGCCGCATTCTTCGGCGAGTATGCCGGAGTTGACCACAGTCTTGGGGTGAAGTGGAGAACGGCCACCATAATATGAATGGAATCCGCGTTTTGGATCATCTGCTCCCCACACTACTTTTCCGAAACGACCCCATCCGATGGCTCCGGCACACATGTAGCACGGTTCGACAGTGACATATAAGGTGCATTCAGGAAGCACTCGGCCTCCTAAATTTTCCTGGGCGGCGGTAATGGCGAGCATTTCAGCGTGGGCGGTGACGTCTGTGAGTCGTTCGGTCTGATTGTGGCCGCGGCCGATAATTCGGTCGCCACAAACTACGACAGCTCCGACCGGCACTTCATCTTCTGAGAATGCCAATTCAGCTTCACGCAATGCTTCGCGCATCCAATATTCGTCAGATTTTGGAGTCATGGTCTTCTTATGATTCTTTTGCTTCCGGATTGCAGGCTTCAGCCACTTTCTGCATGAGCCATCGGGGAGTGGAAGTGGCGCCACATATACCGATGCTTTCGGCTCCTTCAATCCACGTGGGGTCGAGCTCTGTCTCGTCGGTGATAAGGAAGGTGTTGGGATTCACTTCCTTACATTGGGCATATAGCACCTTCCCGTTGCTGCTCTTTGCTCCGCTCACGAAAAGAATGACGTCGTGATTGGCAGCGAAGTCGCGCATTTTCGGCATTCGGTTGGCCACTTGGCGGCAGATGGTGTCAAACCATTGGAAAGAACCTGAAGTTTTTCTTGATTTAATTTCAGCTACGATTTCCTGAAACCCTTCGATTGACTTGGTGGTCTGAGAATAGAGCCATATGTCGCGGTTAAGGTCGATCTTGTCAAGGTCAGACTTATCTTGGATCACTACAGCGCGACCGTCGGTCTGTCCGACGAGTCCATTCACTTCCGCGTGTCCTGGTTTGCCATAGATGAGAATCAGGGGTTCGCTGGCAGCATCTGTAGCCGGGACAGCTGAGTTGGAGTAGGCATCCTTAATTCTTTTCTGGAGCTGAAGCACTACAGGGCATGTGGCATCGATAATCTCAATGTTGTTACGTCGGGCTGTCTCATATGTGGATGGTGGCTCGCCATGAGCGCGGAGCAGGACCTTGACGTTGTGAAGCTTTGCAAACTCTTCATGATCAACTGTAATGAGCCCTTTTTTTCTAAGGCGCTCCACTTCTCCGGCATTGTGCACGATGTCGCCAAGGCAGTAGAGGACCCCGGTGCGTTCCAGTTCTTCTTCTGCCTTGCTTATAGCAGTGGTGACTCCAAAACAGAATCCGCTTCCGTTGTCGATTTCGATTTTAGCCACGCGTCTTCTCCTCGAATAATTTTACGAGCACGTCCATCTGCTGCTCGCGGGTGAGGTTGTCGTTGTCAAGCTCAAACGCGTCTTCTGCTTTTCTTAGAGGAGATTCCTTGCGAGTAGAGTCGATATGGTCACGCTCACGGATGTTTGCCAATACGGATTCAAAATCGGAGGGAGTGCCTTTTTCAATAAGCTCGTCGTATCTGCGCTTGGCCCTCACTTCGGGACTTGCCTGGACAAAGACCTTCATTTCAGCATCGGGGAAGACGGTGGTGCCTATGTCGCGACCATCCATCACGATGCCTTTGTCTTTGCCATATTGCTGCTGCAGCTCCACGAGATAGTGGCGCACCTCGGGAATCACTGCCACCGGGCTAACCCAGCTGCTGACTTCCATTCCACGGATTTCTTTCTCTACATCTTCTCCGTTGAGGATTGTGTGCTGAGTCTCGTCGGGAGCAATTGCGAAAGAAATCTTTATGAGAGGGAGAGCCTTGATGAGAGCCTGCGTGTCGACACCTTTCTCTTTGTCGGTCATTCCATTGCGAATGGCGTAGAGGGTAGTGGCGCGATACATCGCGCCACTATCCACGTATACGTATCCGATTTTCTTAGCAAGCTGCTTGGCCATAGTGCTTTTGCCGCTTGAGCTGAAACCGTCGATAGCTATAGTTATTTTCTTCATTTCTTCTTAGTGGTGGTCTTTTTAGTAGTAGTCTTTGCTGCGGTCTTTGCAGCCGGCTTCTTTGCAGCAGCTTTTTTTGCAGGAGCCTTAGCCTCGGCTTTCTTTGCAGGAGCCTTAGCCTCAGCTTTTACTTCTTCAGCTTTTTGGGTAGCAGGCCGGCGACCAGGACGAGGTTTCACCATACGTAGTATCTGGGCAGTGCGAGCCGGTATATACATTTTGAGCCATCCTTTCCCTGCAGGTGAGTAGAGAGGATCGGGAGTTGTGAAGTGGTGGACGGAATCGTCTACGAGCCCATGACCTCCGAATTCCTTTGCATCGGAATCGAGGATAACTTCGTATTCACCAGCCGGAGCAAGGAAACCATAGTCGGCAAACGACTGGTTAGGACTCCAGTTGAAGACGA
>CAYNPB010000223.1:0-4124 GCA_964399005.1 uncultured Sangeribacter sp. | reverse complement strand
TAGTGAATCCGGGAGGCACGGGCATTCCCAGAAGATTCATCTCAGCAAGGTTTGCGCCCTTGCCGCCGAGAAGGTTTCTCATCTCGGCATTACCTTCGGCTTTTCCATTGCCGAACGTATAGACTTTCTTTGCCATTTGTAATTATTTATATTATGTATTGTCTTTAGGTCATATACCTTTGTTCGAAAGAGAAGCTCCGCAGAGCTTGTCAGAAAAGAACCGTGCCCTTTCCGATTATGTGTGCAAATTTAATAAAAAACCTCCGAATAACCTAATTATATAGGGTAATTTATTATCCAAAATTCCGAATTTTAGACTTTTTTTAAACTTTTTTTTATTTATATCATTTTTTATGTTTATGTCAAAAGAATTTTTTACTAATTTTGTAAGATGAACAAAAAGGGTCTGTCCGATTCTTGCCGTAGTAGGTATTTGTCGGCGATCCCATCTATATTTTTTATTGCCGGATGAAAAAATATATCCTTACGGTCGCAGCAGCGATTTCTGTTTTTTTCTCTGCTTCTGCAGCAGTGCCTACTAAAGATCTCCCCAAGGTCAATATCGCGGGGAGTGAATACTATATGTATGAAGTGAAGAAAGGTGATTCTTTATATGGTATCGCCAATCGCTTCGGCTGGAATATCGATAAGCTTGATGCGCTCAACCCCTCATTGAGCAAAAAGCTGGAAAAGGGAGCCAAGGTTTATTACCCGGTCGATATAGAATATCGTAGGGATGAGGAAGAAGACGATTTTACTCCTCCGGAGACATATCCCGTGATCCGCCATATAGTGAAAAAAGGGGATTCCGTATATTCCATAGCAAAGATGTATGGAGTGAAGGTAGATAAGATATATCTTTACAACCCATCTGCCAAGTCTCTGCTTAGAAAAGGAGACGTGATCACTATTCCTCAAGACTCCGATTTGATCAACGACGGCTCGACTTATCTTTTTTATACTGTGAAAGATGGCGATACTCTTGCTGCAATTGCATCTGCCTACAACACAAGTGTAGAGCATCTTCTGCGTGATAACAAAGGGGTATCTGAAAATAATTTCGCTTCAGGCGATATATTGAGGATTAGCGTAAATTCAAATAAAGATAATCTGCTGAAGCAGGAAGTGGAAGAAACACGGATTGCTCGCATTGACACCTATAAGGCTGAAAAAAATGACACTTGGGAATCTGTAGCCGAAAAGACAGGAGTTGATGTCGAAGACCTTTTGGAGGCCAATTCCGGTACTCATCTGAAAAAGAATGCACAGATAGCTGTTCCCGTCATAGAGACCACAACTGTGGAAAAAGAAGTTGAGCCGTTTGATGAGAGGGAGAATACTCTCGAAGGGCGCCGCGATATTTATAAGGAAGTGCATATGCTTGGAGTAGGCGACTCAATTTCAGATCTTACAAAATCTGTCAGTATGGCCGTTGTGATCGAAGACCCCATGTCGAAACGCGATAATGAGTTCACCCGTGGCACATTCCTTGCCCTCGACCGCCTCAAGAATTCCCCTTATCAAATAAGACTTAAGGTGCTTTGCGATGCCAGTGCCTCCAACGACTCCATAAAGATGATGGAGAGCCTAAAATCTGACTTAGATGAATTTAAGGCTGATATTGTGGTCACCACATATGAAAAGAATTTCCCCGCATGGCTTGCCCAATATGGAGAAGAAAATGGTGTGGAGATAGTCAATGCTTTCGATGTCAAGAATGAGCTTTATCTTGAAAATCCGTCCATGATTCATCTTCTTACTCCCTCAGCTTATTTCAGCGACGAAGTAGGAGAGTGGGCATCGTCCTCTCTTGGCTCATATAAACTCGTTTTTGTTGGGAAAGAAGACCCGGAAGATGCTTTTGCTGAGTCAATAAAAAACAGACGTGACGCATCCTCTGTCAGCAGCAGGAAACTTGATGAACTTGCAGAGACTAAGCTTGATGAAGATGGAAGATATCTTTTCTATGGATATCCTACTTCAAAAGAGGATATCCAGACTATGTTTACGGCTATCGAATATCTGAAGGAAAACAATCCGTTTGTAGACATTAAGGTAATGGGGCGTCCAAGCTGGATCACTGTTGCTGAAGGAATGAAAGAGCGTTTCCATAAGGCTGATGTATATTTCCCATCCCGATTCTTCTTCGACCACACTGCTGGTCCAGGCAAGGAGTTTATCGCAACTTATACTTCTGCCTATGGCCACGGCCCCATTCGTTCATTTCCCACATATGCTGTTGCCGGCTATGACATAGCCAATTATTTCATCCCCGGAGTAGCCTCCAACGATGGAGATTTTAATGCAACAGTGCCCGACGGAAATGAGATTCAGACCCCCATCAATCTTCAGCGTGTAGGAAATTGGGGAGGCTTCTTTAATCCTTCAGCATACATTATCAGATATTCACCCTATGGTGACATTGAGAAAATTTTAATCCGCAAATAAAGGATGAAGAGATTCTTTTTTTCTTTAGTGGCAGTCTTAGCCGGGCTTTCAACTTGTCTCGCCCAAACTCATTTTGACTCTCGTGTTGACATCGGAGCACGTGGCGGCCTCACTTTTTCCACTGTGAGTTTCAAACCCTCCATATCCGGAAAGTTTGGTATGGGTTCCACTGCCGGTGTGACATTCAGATATTCCGAAGAGAATCATTTCGGGCTGATTGCGGAAGTGAATTTTGTGCAAAGAGGTTGGGCCGAGAAGTTTGAAGACCTTCCATACAAATATCAGAGAACACTGAATTATATTGAGATTCCCATTATGTCTCACATATATTTCGGGCGACGCGGTAAATTCTTCATTAATGCCGGTCCCGAAGTAGCATATTATCTCGGAGATCATATCTCGAGCAACTTCGACTACACCGACACCAGCGGACTTCAGGGGTTTCACGACAAGAACAGACGTGAGGAGCAACTCACTATGAAGGTTAGCCAGAAATTAGATTTCGGCATCGTCGGAGGGTTGGGAGGTGAATTTAGCATCAACCGTCGAAATTCAGTGGTGGTAGAAGCGCGCCTATATTATGGTATCGGAAATGTAATGCCTTCAGGCCGACAAGACACTTTTTCACTTTCCAATCAATTGAGCATAGCTGTTACTGCCGGTTATTGGTTCAGAATCAAATGATTTCTCACTAATGAAGTTCAGGACAGAATACACCCCCAAGCCATCCGAATTCAAGCTTGATCCGAAGCGCCCGATCGTGCTGGTAGGATCCTGCTTTGCTTCAAATATCGCCAATAAAATGCAGCAAAGCATGTGGGATGCTTTCAATGGAGTTGGCACTCTCTACAATCCTGTTTCAATATCGATAGTATTGGATTCGTTGCTATTTAATCATGACAGTAGCTATATCCGTGCATCTCTATTCGAATCAGAAGGGAAAATACATTCATGGCTTTTTGATTCCCACTTTTCTGCTCCATCATCAGAGGAATGCCTTAAAAAAATTGAGACGAGCAAAGTAGAATTGAGGAGCGCTCTCTCAAAAGCTCAGGCTCTTATTGTTACGTTTGGCACTTCTTGGTGCTACGAACTTATCAGCTCCCCCGACAATGAAGGAAGTCAAAAAGATTACATCGTGGCAAATTGCCATAAAATGCCCTCTTCTTTATTTAATAGAAAAAGAGTGTCGATCGAAGAAATCGCATCAATATGGATTGATCTTTGCTCCAGGTTGATTGAAGAGTATCCCGATTTAAAGATATTGTTCACCGTCAGCCCCGTCAGGCATTTGAAGGATGGTTTTGAAGGGAATACGCTGTCAAAAGCTACTTTGCATCTTGCTATAGAACGAATATGCGAACAAATACCCGCAGCTTATTATTTCCCTGCATATGAAATCGTATGCGATGATCTCAGAGACTATCGTTTTTATGCCGGCGATCTTGTACATCCTTCCGAAGCAGCTGTAGAATACATATGGGAGGTATTCTGTAAGACATATCTTGATGAAAAGGGGATGGCTACCATTAAAGAAGGCATCAAACTATACAAGCAACTTAATCATCGCCCGATAATGAAATAATTCAGATGATATATTATTGAAGTATCTAAATTTCCATTAGTTAAAAAATCTAAATATTGCAAAAGGCTTGCAAAAATTTCATTATATTTCA
>CAYNPB010000222.1:0-4136 GCA_964399005.1 uncultured Sangeribacter sp. | reverse complement strand
AGTTTGGGAGCTTCTGAAATATTTATAGGTGATATAGCATCTTATGATGACATTTATAGGGCAAGAAACGAAGCGTTACAACGAGTGTAACACGCTAAACGGCTGAATTTGGGCGTTTTTGATTGGTTGAAATGTCGCTTTGCTTTACGCCAAAAAGTTTACATAGCTTTACATTTGCTTTACATTTGGGCACAAAAAGTTTACACGCGAGTTAATCTAACGTGCTGATACGTTAACATATACTTTACATAATTGGGTGTAATGGTGGGATAAAGACGGAGCGGTGATGTTAATCCGTCTTATTGTCCGATAAGTATTCTAACGCCATTCTAACGATTTTCGCAAGCCCTTCAAAAGGTAACATTCATAAATTTAACATTTAGCGAGAATGTAACATACTTTTAGTTAAAATATATAAATTGCAAAAACCTAAATTACTGAATTGCTGAGAGATTTAAAAATATACGTTTCGTTTTATGTTAAAATGTAACATGGGTGGACAAAAAGATGTTCATTTAACACTTCTAACTCTTAATTTTCAATGCAGTTCAATTGTTCTTTTTGTCGCATTTTGAGAGTAAAGCAGTAATCTGCCTAAGAGTTGACACAAGCGCGCTTCCTGGTTCAAAAGGCAGGATAGTTTCAAGGATAGAATTGGAGAGCCGGAGTAATTCCCCGAAACCATAACCGTTGTCTCGTAACTCCAAATATCGCGCAAAAAGATCTTTTATTTCCGGGCGATTCTCAAAACGGTTTATTGTCATGCGTGAAACGCCAAAGAACACCGCTAAATCGTTTTTCTTTGTTATCCCCTTACGGTGTGCCATTACGTAGTTTTCAAGGGTTAGAGAGGGTTTATTTTTACTTGAAGGGGTATTTCTCAAAACTTTATTGACATATTGAATGCTCGTGCCGATAGTGTCGGCAATTTCAGCCGGATATAACGAGCCGGACATACTTATTATCCTTTCTTTTACGGTAGGTGTCTTAGACATGGCTGTAACTGATAAAACCGCCCGGAGGTGAGACGTTGCACCGGGCGGTTACTGATAATTCTTATACGTTGTTTTCGTTTATGTAAATGGTTTTGTATGTGATTGGAGCAGTTAGTTGTCCATCTCTGAAAGAATAGACACGGCTTTGCCATTTTAGAGCCTTCCCACCGCTTCTCAAGGATTTGTTTATTCCCATTACGGTTTCATCAAACATTCCACCATGAGAAATCATTGTCACCATTTGGGCGTTTTCCCCGTCTTTGCGCACAATATCCGTAATGATGACTGTGTGAAATCGGCTATACAACAGACAATCCGTTGCATTGCAATTTGTTAAATTGTTCATAACTGTTAATTTTTAGGAAATTAAAAAAGAAAGCAACCCTTAGGTGTCCTACGCTATTAACAGTTAACAAGCGCCGGGGCGTTTCCGCGCTCCGCACCATAGGTCGCAAGTATCTTTTAGGGAGTGTATTAAAAAGATTCATAACTGTTAATTTTTAGGAAGCACAAATTTAATATTTTTTTCTGACATTCCAAAATTTTAAGAAAAAAAAGTACAAAACTGCACACTATAATGAAATGATTGCACACTTTTTTGTGTGAAATCCAATCAAATTATACCTTTGCGATATAGTTATTTAAATCTAATTTATGGCAGGAATTAAATTCATAGTCTCTGATGAGACGTTAAATAGTCACGGTTTCATAGTTCTTACCGCCGGGATCAACACAGCGAGGTTTGAGCGCAACCCTATAATGCTGTATATGCACGAACGCGAAAACGGTGTTATAGGCCGATGGGAGAACGTGCGAAAGGAGGGAACGCAACTGATAGCCGAAGCCGTTTTTGATGAAAGTACGGAATTAGGAGCAAAGGTAAAAAAGCAGGTTGAAAACGGCTTTTTGCGCTGTGCCTCAATCGGGATTGAAAACATTATCTACGAGGAACGGGACGGAGTTAAGACTGTCACGCAATGTGATCTGTTTGAAATATCAATCGTTGACATGCCCGCCAATGAGAACGCCGTCAAACTCTATGCAAAAGGGCGTAAGCCTATTACAATGCTTTCGCAGTCTGACAATGACAGTAAAGACAAGACCAAAACCGGGCAAACACTCCGCGCCCGGCTGATCGATATACTTGGACTTGAAGAAGAGGCTACCGATAACGCAATTATCAATGCTGTTAAAACGCTGTTGAAAGAACCTTCAAACGCTGAAAAGGAGGTTGATGAGGCAATAAAAAACGGACTTATTGCAGACAATGACAGATCAAGTTTTCTCGCAATGGCAGTAGGCAACATCAAGGCGTTCCGTTCGTATTGCAACGGCAGGAAAGATACGCAAAAGATTGAAATTGACACATTGCTAAAGCGGAATATGTCGAAAGTAATACCTCAAGAACAACACACGTTCCGGCTGATCGGCGAGCGCATGGGCGTTGAGATACTCCGTAATTTGCTTGATTCGATACCCTATCCGATTAAACTTTCCCACGTTCTGAACACGAGCAACAAAGACCGCAGCGCGTGGACGCTTGAAGATTACCGCAGGTTTGCCCCGGACGAGTTGAGGGATAATCCGGCACTCTATAAACGGCTTGTCGCTGACATGAAAGGAAATAGCCACGTGGCAAGGGATCTTGACTATTACCGCCGACATGAACCGGAATATCTTGAAGCGCACCCGGAAATATACAGACAACTGATTGACAAAGAATTACAAAAACATAAATAAATATGGCACTGAACAAAGAAATCTGGCTTAACCAGATACGCGAGGGATTCTATCCCGATGACAGCTTTTTGCAGAAGCTGACCAACTATGACGCATTTGTAGAGAATGACAAAATACATATAGCGTCCGCAGGTATTGACCCTAAAGTGTTGATCAACAACACGACATATCCTATTGCAGTAGTTGGGCGAGATGATGATGACTGTGTCTTTGAACTTGATAAGTTTGAGACTGAAAACACGATCGTGCGCCGTCCTGATGCAATAGAATACAGTTACGACAAACTCGAAAGCGTGATCCGTCAGCACCGCAGTACATTGCGCAAGGCTGTGACTATGAAAGCGACACACGCAATCGCGCCTCAGTCCGACACCGCCGACACTCCGATAGTGACCACTTCGGGAGCGGTTGTCGGTACTCGCAAGCGTCTCACATTTGCCGATATTCTTGCACTCAAGGAGCGTTTCGATGATGCGGACGTTCCGCAGGATCGCCGCTATCTTGTATTGCACCCGAAGCACGTTTCAGATCTTTTGCTTGAAGATCTGAAGATATTCAAGGATATTACTAATATCGTTGACGGCGAGCCTCTTAAATTTGCTGGATTCGGTTGTTTTTCATGTTCTACAATGCCTACTTACATGACTACTGATAACGGATTGGAGAAGGTAGAATACGGCAAGACAGCAACAGATGCGTTTGCAAGTGTTGCGTTTTACGCTGATGAAGTCTTTAAGGCTGACGGGGAGATGTATATGTATGCTACCTATGATGATCCAAAGGAACGCGCCACAATCGTAGGTTTTGACAAACGCTCAATCGTTTTGCCGATCCGGGGCAAAG
Source organism: uncultured Sangeribacter sp. (assembly GCA_964399005.1). Lineage (GTDB taxonomy): Bacteria > Bacteroidota > Bacteroidia > Bacteroidales > Muribaculaceae > Lepagella. The sequence goes on along the minus strand of CAYNPB010000222.1, from coordinate 558 downwards.
GTATAGGCGCAATCGTAAGTGCAAACAATACAAATGATACAAATGATACAAATTAGTAGCCCATGTCTAAATATGAGTTAAAGTCAATATCTTATGCTTTACGCATTAAGAAAGTTAATGAAATATATGACCGTTATACAAAATCGGGAATGTCTAATCGGTGGATATATCGAACTTATATCTATCCACAATTTGGCATAACTGAAAGAACATTTTACAACTATTTAAAACGGATTGGTTGTATATCTCAGATTATTTGATTAACTTTGCATTATCACCGAAAGGGCGCGATAACTTCAAGCTTGTGTGATATAATCAACCCAAAAGCGTCAGATAGAGGTTTTGGCCTACCTGGTGGCTATGGGTTGATTTTATCCGCGTAATTATAACTCTAACGATTCCGTAGCTAATGACTACCGATTCGTTGCAGAAGGAGGAATGAATAATCATTCCTCCAACTTTTAAAATTGGTCAAAAAGTCATATTTTGTTCATCTTAGAAATCGTTAGAATGAACGTTCGAACGCTGATTTTAACATAACGCTTCGTTTTTTTTAAC
>CAYNPB010000221.1:0-4148 GCA_964399005.1 uncultured Sangeribacter sp. | reverse complement strand
TATTCAGATATAAGAAGCCCAAAGTTATTAGTTTTCCGAGGCTTTGAGTCTTTATTCGGTTGAGATTAGCCACACTTAATCTCAAATCTACTGTGGGAAGGCTGGCGTAATTGAGGGAATATGTCGTAAAGAGAGGATTGTCAGGGTTTGTTTCTGCCAATGCACTTTCCATATAAATAGCAGCAGAGTCATTGTGACCGATGTAAGAATAAAAAAGGCCGATGTCATGCAATGCTCTTGCCCGTTCCTCACCTGTATATGAAGCTTTCTGAGCTTCTTTTGCGTAAGATATTGCTTTCGCGTAATCCTTTTTCATGGATGGCATTGCATACAGGTTGGAAAGCTCAATATAGAGTTCAGACTTTGTGGGACTCGTCGTTTCCGATGCAATATTGATTGCTTTATCAAGATATATCGAAGCTGAATCCTGATTGCCAATCCAACGCATCTTAATGGCACCCAGTTGATACATGTCGAGCAATGCAACGGAATCCCTTTTTGCCTCATAAAACTTCAGAGCCTCATCGAAATCCTCAACAGTTAGGAAAGACTCCCCTTTACGAAGCTTTGCCTTAGCCGTCAATAATGTTGCAGATGCTTTAATATCGTCTGACAGACCAGACCGAGTGCGGATGTCGTCAAGAATCAGCAATGCCGAGTCAGGAGCATTTTCAATAAGTGCCTCAGCCTTTGCCAACTCCTTTCTTTCTGTTGAGACATCCTTGCACCCGACAAAAAGCAATAGACCACATACTAATGTGAGTTTCCAATTCATTATCCAACTGTGATAATAGGTTTGCCGAAGAAAGTCGAGAGCAAAGCAAGTGTGGAGATAGTAAAGTTATGCTCTCCACTCAGCCATCTTGTTATCTCACTTGGACGCTTACCGATTGCATCGGCAAGTTGTTTCTTAGATAGTCCTTTTTCTTGCATTAGCGAGTCAAGGCGATTGGAAATCTGAAACGAAAGCCGAGCCTCAGCCCGTTCTTCCGGCTTTATATCACCAAGAAGCTCACGCAAAGATGTTCTTGCCCTTTTCATAAAGTCTTGTTTTCTATTATAACGCAAAGATACACCAAATATTTCACATAAATGTGAAATAAAGAGATTTTTTTCTTTCCACCTGAAAATTCTTTTTATCTCGTTATCTCGGAACGATTCGACAATTTTTCTCCCTCCTGATACGGTGGATTAATCAAATTAATTAATGATTTTTGCATTTGAATTAAGACGGAACGTTTCGGTTTCGTTCAGATTTTGTTTTTTTGGGAAACTATAATCCCCGAAAGCTTACTGACAACCGCCATTCTCGCCTTGAAGTCGTGATGACTTCTGTTAATAATCTGATGGAATCAACCCGTTGTTTCATCAACTGATGAAGTTTCATCCAAGATGAATACGCTTGGTGACTGCAATTCAGTAGATATATGATAGATATCGTCATTGATTTCTGTCACACAGTTCCTGATTGATGGAATCGTATAATCTTTTAATCAGAGCTGTATCTTTGCTAATTATTTGGAAGGAAGCACTTTCGATGCGTGCATTTATTTGCGGAGCCGTTATCACTGAGTCGTTATATACAAAACCCAGTCTTTTCCCTATCAGCCGTTCTGTGCCATCTGCCCATTGCTGACGCTTTTCCGGCTTGACTCTTCCCTGAATCAACAATTGATTCACCAATTCGCCATGGTATTCAAAAGTATCCCTTAGAATAGAAATCTTCTCAAAGTCCTTGATGGTAGCCAAGGGTTTGCCCACAATAGAATTGTCAGGATATTCTGCAACCGGATACCATCCGTCAACCCTGCCATGCGATGAACATGCTCCGAGAATCAGAAGCAATACCATCTTAGTAGGTAAGATCAAATGTCGCAAGGAGTGCTTAAGGGGGCAGATCCTGCATCCGAAATCAAAGCCAATATGCTTAATCATATATTGAAATAATCTTTGAAAATATGCCTCAGCAAAACATATTTATGTTTTTATTTTATGAAATCCGATAGGTATGTGTCGAGCATACCTTTATAGTAACCGTTGCTTATGTCAATTAATGTTCGTTCCGGACCGAAAAGAAAAAACGTTGGATAACTATTGATATTATACTTAAGGCACACTTCCCCTTTTGAACCGCCATTGAACAAAGAGGGCCAGGTGACCTTATCCCGTTTCACCATTTTTTGCCAATCATCCTCACTGTCATCGCTTGAAAAATTGATGAATGCAACCTTATCCGCATATTTTTCCTTTATCTCATAGATCTCTTTTGCTGCTGCCTTGCATGGTCCACAATATAGTTGAGAAAAATCCAGAAGAATATAAGGCTCTTTTACATCCATAAGATTAAACTGTTTGCCATTTTGATCTTTGGCAATGATATTGAAGTCCCTTAGGTTATCTCCTTTTTCAATAGTCCGAACATCTAAATAGCGTTTGATTGTCTGCCCATAACTACTGTTTAGTTGTTCGGGAAGCAGTTGGTCATAGAGCTTTCTTAGATCCTCCTTGGGAATCTCCATCATATAATAGCTTTCCATCTGTGCTAAGGTATGCCAAGAATTAGGATGATTCAGATAGAATTCTCTCTCAAGGGAAGCAACTCTCTCACTCTGATCACGAAATTCTCTCCTTTCATCATCGCTCATCGATCCATAATTACTTCCCTTTTCTTGAAGTTCATTCAGTAGGGTCCCGATTTCAAGATTATAACTCATGAAATCTTCACTCCAGGGAGCCCCTTCATAGCGAAGGGTTTCCTTTTCTATGTCAGCTTTATCGCCTGATACCAGTTCCGTATGACCATTTTGCACAAAAATTGATATAGTTCCAAAGTCGGAGAAAGCATAAGCCCTGACAGGCTCTTTGGCTCTGCTCACATCTTGAAGTTCAGCCTTGCCATTGACCAGATAGATTGTGTCAAACCTTGCATCATTGAAGTTTTCACCGTCATGAATTCGCACTTCAAACCTCGTGGAATCGGGAAGTCCCGAAATTTCAAAACGGGTTGTGAAACCCTTATCTTGCGCCACACAAACTTCACAAAGCGCAAAGATCGCAATAATATTGAATAATTTTCTCATGTTGCAAATTTAATCGTTTATTCTTACTTATAGCTTGAAGTTTTTTGTATTGTCCTTATTTATTAATTATTGCATTGTGTAGAAATATCTTATAATTGGCTGATCATTGACGACGACGGTGGAGATGCCAGTGGAGGCATCCTACGAATATTGCTCCCCCTATGATATTGCCTATTGTAGCCGGCAGGAGATTGCGCCAAAGACTCTCACTAATCCCTATAGGAGCCCCTTCCATCATAGCAAGCGGAAGATAAAACATATTGGCAATGCAATGCTCATATCCCAATACTACAAAGGCCATCACCGGCAGCCAACAGCCAAAAGCTTTTTCAAGCAGATTGTGACCTGCAAGAGCCAGCCAAACTCCAAGACACACAAACCAATTAGCCCCTATCCCCTTCAGAAGCACCACTCCCCACGGCATAGAAGTCTTCGCAATTCCAATACCAATAATCGCGGAGTGCCAAGGGTCTGCAGAAGTCAACCCACACAGATACACCAAGAAATATGTAAATCCGACAGCACCTACAAAATTCCCGACATATACCAATCCCCAATTTGCAAGGACTGCACCGAAACCATAATGCTTCTCCATATAAGCCGGGATAAGCATAGCATTATTGCCGGTAAAGAGTTCAGCACCAAGCACCACTACAAGGATAAGACCTATTGGAAACATAATTCCTGCCAAAAGCTTGCAAAGAGCAGGATTGCTTGCAGTGATTCCTGGGAAACCAAACCCTACTGTGAGTGAAAGAATTCCTCCTATTGCAATGAATGCACCTGCTGCTATGGCCGCCATAAATAAGCGTCCCGGATGCTTAATAGTATTTTCTACCTTCACGCATGCTCCCTTCACGGAAGCTTCAAGTATCTCTGTCGGTGTCTTTACCTGCATATTATAAATTAAATTCATATAAACTTAAGGGGGTGCCGAATAAAATTCAGCACCCCATGTTCTGCTTTGCTTCTTTACTGAAGATTAGCCTTCAGAGATAGCGTCGCTCGGGCAAACCTGTGCACAGCTTCCGCAGTCGATGCAGGTGTCCGGATTGATGTGGTAGATAT
>CAYNPB010000220.1:0-4167 GCA_964399005.1 uncultured Sangeribacter sp. | reverse complement strand
GTTGACGGTTGAATTTTACCAAAAATTGTCGGTTTGAAATTTGCTTATTACAGCTTGCTACTCAATTTGCTTTGGGGCATCACGCAGAGTCCTCAGAGGGGTAGAGGGCGCTGAGGGGATCTTTTGCTTTCGGGGGCTTCGCGACGATAAAGGACGCACGCGGAGCGTGCTTGCTACTCAATTTGCTTTGGGGGCATCGCGCAGAGTCCTCAGAGGGGCAGAGGGCGCAGAGGGGAGTATCGGGGGGAGATAAGATCTAAAGGAGATAAAAAAGGCTTCCGGGATGCGGAAGCCTGGGATGTTGCCTTACCAAGATTCGAACTTGGACAAACAGAACCAAAATCTGGTGTGCTACCATTACACCATAAGGCAATCATATGCAGCAGGCAGATGAAACTGCCTCGAAGCGAGTGCAAAGTTAGTCAATTTTTGCGGGATGTGCAAATATTTTGGAATATTTTTGGGATGAAAGTTTAAAAGTATTTGAGTTTTAGCTACTTTCAAAAGCGGTCGAGGACAGTCTCAAGGAGCTGACGAACGCGGGGTTTGTAGTCGGTATTGGCTTTTGTAGCGGTTCGTTCGGCAATAATGCAGCATACCGTCATGGCGCGATGCCCGAGCATCTTTGCCATACCTTGCAAGCATCCGGATTCCATCTCGAAGTTTGTGACTGGACGACCATGATAGCGGAAGCTTTCGATCTTCGCATTCAGATCAGGATCTGCGAGAGCAAGACGCACCTGACGACCTTGCGGAGCGTAGAAACCGACGGCTGAGATGGTAAGACCGCGCACCATGTCATCACGACCGATACGATCAACAAGTTCGGGATCGGCATCTACGGTATACGGTGCTGCCCATGAGGGGAGCCAACCGGTGTGGCGCATAAATTCATGCTGGAAATCGAGATCGCATACTTCGTCGCGCTTTGCGTAGAAATTGAGTATGCCGTCGGTGCCGGTTGCTTTTTCGGCAATGACATAGTCGCCGATGTGAAGTTCGGGCTGAAGAGAACCTGACGTGCCGACACGCACCATATTAAGAGTGCGATGTACGGGTTTCACCTCACGGGTATTGAAATCGACATTGGCGAGGGCATCCAGTTCGGTGACAACAATCTCAATATTGTCGGAACCTATGCCATGGGAGATGCACATTATGTCTTTTCCTTTATATTTGCCGGCAATGGCATGAAACTCACGAGACTGGATATCATAGTCGACGGAATCGAACATATCAGCCACCATAGAGACTCGGCCGGGATCCCCTACAAGGAGGATGTTGTCGCGGAGTTGGTCGGGACGGAGGTGGATGTGGAATGCGGATCCATCTTCATTTATAATCAGCTCGGAGGGGGGTATTATCTTTTTCATGGTATTTTGATTTTAAATTATCGGAGTGATTGGAGTGATCAGAGCGATCGGAATAATCGGAGTGATCGGAGTGATCGGGATTATTAGAAATTCTTGATAAATTTATAACAAATTTGGGGGAAGTTGTTATTAAGGTATAAGATATTTTTATTCATAAGATATTTTTATTATGGTGAGTGATATGATTGAGAAGGCCATCGAGATAGAGGGCCTTTTGAGAATAGTGCGCGACAGGAAACCGCAGCCTGAGACATATAAGCTTCTGAAAGAAAAGGTAGCTGAGCTTTCCAAAGGGATAAAAGAAATCACTGAGGCAGCTGAAAATGCCGACGAGAACTCTGCACAAGTTGACATTGTGATGGCAATTCCGGAGGAGAGCAGGAATGTAGGAGAAGTGGCTTTTACTGCTGAGGAAGAAAAGCATGTGGAAAAAGCTGATGATGCGGAAGAAGAAATGGAACTGACGGAGGAAGATGACATACTTCTGACTTTTGACGAGGGACTTGACGCAACTGTGGCACCTCATGCAGAGAGCGAGGAGATCAAGAAGGAGACGAATCCTAAGCAGAGTGTCCCGGCTAAGCGAAATGTGAAACTTAAATCGGCTTTTTCACTCAATGACCGGTTTCTCTATGCGAGGGAGCTCTTTGACGGGAATATGAAGATGTTTGACTCTACTTTGGAGTTTATTGAAGGGATTGATGATTATTCTATCATTGAGGATTACTTCTACAGCGAGTTGGAATGGGATCCGGAGAATAGTTATGTGGCTTCTTTTATGGAGATATTGCGGCCACGGTTTCGGGAATAGGGATCACGCAGAGGGCGCAGAGGAGCGGAGGGTCGGAGGCTTAAGGACGCACGCGGAGCGTGCTTACTACTCAATTTGCTTTGGGGATTCTATGGTTGGGGATTATTTGAATAGAGGGATTAATTAGAGGAATTATTATGCTTTATATCGTGCCTACACCGGTGGGGAATTTGGAGGATATGACTTTCAGGGCAGTCAAGACGCTTAAGGAAGTGGATTTGATTCTTGCGGAAGACACTCGCACGAGCAGTGTGCTTCTGAAGCATTATGACATCCACACTCCGATGCAAAGCCACCATAAATATAATGAGCATTCAACCGTGAAGCATCTCACAGAGAGACTTGAGGCGGGTGAAGACATCGCACTCATATCGGATGCCGGGACTCCCGGGATTTCCGACCCCGGGTTTATGCTTGTGAGAGAGTGCAGGAAAGCCGGGGTAGAAGTGACGGTGCTTCCCGGAGCCACGGCATTTGTTCCGGCGCTTGTAGGGAGCGGTTTGCCATGCGACAGGTTTGTGTTTGAAGGGTTTCTGCCTCTGAAGAAGGGACGGGCCACAAGGCTTGGGCAATTGGCACAAGAACCACGGACGGTGATTATATATGAAAGTCCGGTAAGATTGCCGCGCACCCTTCGGCAACTGACAGAGTCCTTTGGCGAAGAGAGGGAGGCTTGCGTTGCGAGGGAGATCTCGAAGAAGTTTGAGACGTTTCATAGCGGAACACTAAAAGAGCTTTCAGAGTATTTTGCGGTGAACCCTGCAAAGGGGGAGATTGTTATTGTGATTAAAGGGGGGAGGATTAATGCGTAATGCGTAATTCATAATTCGAAATGGATCATTGATTTTTTATGAATCTTTTGAATCCTCCTTTAGTATTAAGGATAGAATAATATTGAAAATATAATAGAATTAGGATAGAAATATTAAAATCTAATTAATATGAAAATGAAAAAGATGATGCCATTGTGCGCTATTGGAGCAGTTTTGCTCTCAGCTTGTAGCGGACATAAGGGCAAGAGTGCAGAGGATTCCCTGCAGATCGTGACAGTACAGTATGAGCAGGCTTCGACCTTCAACGATTCACTGCTTCTTCTGATGGGTGATATCTATGACGGCCTTGACTCCATCAACAGTCAGGAAGGACTTCTCTATAGCATGGACAAGGGTGGAGAGAAATTCGACAGAAGAGCCGAAGTTCGCGAAAACCTCCAAAGCATAAAGGACAGACTGCAGAAGAACCGTGATCTTCTGGCTCAGATGCAAGCTAAGCTTGACAAGAGCGGAGGAGAGAATGCAGTGCTTAAGAAGACCATCACAGATCTTCAGGCAAGAATCGACCGCCAGGAAGAGAAAATTGCTGACCTCAACGTCAAGCTTGAGGCTGCGAATGCAGAAATCCTACAACTTAACGAACAAGTAATCAAAGGAAATGCTGATCTTCAGGCAGAAACAGCTGCTCGCGAGCAGGCTCAGGCTGAAGCAACAGAAGCAGAAAATGTCGCTAACCGCGTATATTACGCTATCGGCACCAACAAGGAGCTGAAACAGAATGGTTTGCTCGACAAGAAATTCCTCGGAGCAACAAAAGTGCTTCAGGGTGATTTCAATGAAAACTACTTTACTGTAGGCGACAAGCGCACACTTAGCGTGATCAACACCGGCGGCAAGAAAGTTAAGATCTGGGGTAATGTGCCTAAAGACAGCTACGAGATTCTTGACAATGCCAATGGCACACAGAGTGTGAAGATTCTTAACTCCAAGAGTTTCTGGGAACGCAGTCCATTCCTGATAATTCAGATTGACTGAATTTAATGCATAATTCATAATGCATAATGCATAATTTATGCTAAGGGTATTGATAAGGTAAGATTTTAGAGATTACTTTGAGATTACTTTAGATTACTTATGAGAAGACATAAGGCTTTGATGATATGTGCTGCTATGGCCGGACAGGCCGTGGCAGCCATTTCTGTTGATAAGA
>CAYNPB010000219.1:0-4205 GCA_964399005.1 uncultured Sangeribacter sp. | reverse complement strand
TCAAAAAATAATATTTATATGCCAGTGTGGTTTTCAGAAGCATACTATGATTTGATGAGGATTGCACTGACAATCTTAGTCTGAATCGTCAAAGAGATTAATCTCTTTGACCTCTGCATCTTTTCATAGGTATTATTCGTCATAATTTCGCAAATCACAAGTATTACAGAAATCTTGAAAGCTATTTTCTTAAGATTTTTTATTAATTTTGTAAAAAATTTTAAGAACATGAAAAGAAAACTTTTACCTTTAATATGTTTGGCAGCCGTGACTGCCAATGTCGGAATCATCCAAGCTCAAGTGCGCCAGCCGGATGAAATGGCTTATCGGGTCAAAGATGAGGCTTTCAACAATTCTCAGATCGACAGCATTGCTCACTTTATGACAGATAAACTTGGCTCACGACTTGCCGCCTCACAAATGAAACTTCGGGCTGAACAGCTTGTTTGTGAAAAGCTCAAGGATTATGGCTTTGAAAATGTCAGGGTTGAATTTGCCAATGAATTCGCTAAAGGTGGATGGGATAATGAAAGGAATTATGTGGCAATGACATCGCCATATTATTGCAGTTTTGCAGCCAACCCTAAAGCTTGGTCTGGAAGCACCCCTGGTGAGGTGAAAGCAAAATGTATCCTTCTCGAAGCCCGTGACACTATTGATCTCCGCAAATATAAAGGGCAGCTTTCAGATAAGATAGTGCTGCTGCCACCTACTCGAGAATACGAACTTTCATTCAGTCCTCTTGCTTCTCGATATACGGACGAAGAATTATTGGAAATGACAAAAGACACTCGTTCCAACGGCTCGTGGGGTAGATGGAATTCAAGAAATGGGGCCGACCGATTGTTGAGGAATGCAATTGATTCCTTATTGAAAGAAGAGCGTCCGGTTGCAGTCGTTAGTGGAGATGGAACATTCAATGTCCCGGGGTCCCGAGGAGTTAGATATAAAGTTGGGGATAAAGAGCCATACCCGGAAATCACTCTTCCTATCGAGGATCATGGCAGAATGGTTCGCCTCCTTAAAGGTGGAGAAAACGTAGAGTTGGAAATTGATATTCGGAATACCTTTACCGACAATCAAGCCATTAACAATATAATTGCGGAGATTCCGGGCACTGACCCTAAGCTGAAACACGAAGTGGTGCTGATTGGTGCACATCTCGACTCATGGCATGGAGGCACGGGTGGGGCCGACAACGCCTCCGGGTGCATAACAATGATGGAAGCCATGCGCATTCTTAAATCCTTAAACATCAAACCTCGCAGAACCATCCGTCTCGCTCTATGGGGAGGAGAAGAGCAGGGGCTATATGGGTCAAGAGGCTATGCAAAGAAATATCTCTTTGACTCTGAAGACAAGAAATTGATGCCAGGCTTTGATGACTTTGCCTTGTATCTTAACATGGACTTTGGTTCCGGACGCTTCAAAGGAGTATATCTCGAAGAGAATGATATGGCTTTCCCATATTTCGATGCATGGAAGACTCCTCTGGAATCTTTAGGCTTTAATACGCTTTCTCCGCAAAAAGTTGGAAGCACAGATCATGTAAGTTTCTCCAGATTAGGATTGCCGGCTTATCAATTTATTCAAGATCCTCTTGATTATTTCCGCACTTACCATACTACCATGGACACCTACGAACGATTGTCATTAGATGATCTTAAGGTCAACTCGGCAATAGTTGCATGGCTTGTTTATAGCGCAGCTATGGACAACACTCACATCCCTGTAAAACCGGGATTCCCGAAAAAACTACAGGAAAAGTAGAGATTCGTAAATTCTTTATTTGATTTTCCGGCATTCATTACACTTCTCTTATGATATTTATATAGAAGTGCCTTTCTATTTTCAGAAGCCATAATAAAGTGAAGGTGCCTATACAGTCAATCTTAGTCTGTATAGGCACCTGCTCCCTTCGATAAGCAGCTCGCAAAAATAAATCGGCAGCCTTTCAGCATGCCGATTTACCCATATTTTCTTCCATCAGATTGAGCATCTTTATCGTAGCTTTGATGGCCGCCTCCGTCTGGTCGGCATCAAGACCGCGAGTCCTGTAGATTCTGTCATTCCACTGCCAAGTGATGACAGTCTGCACGAGTGCATCCGTCCGTCCACCGGGAGGAATAGATACTACATAATTAGTAAGATGGGGAAATCTGCGTCCTAACTTTTCCTTGTAAAGCTGCTTCAAGGCTTTCACAAAAGCATCATACTGACCGTTGCCCGATGCCCTCACTTCATGAGTCTCTCCATTGATCTCTATCTTCAAGGCTGCCATTGGCTTAAGGCCATAGGCGGTGCTGACCATATAGCTGAGGAGCTTCACATGCTCAGCTTGCGACACACTATTGAGCACATCAGACACGATATAAGGCAAATCCTCCTGAGTGACCACTTCTTTCTTATCCCCAAGCTCAATGATTCGCTCTGTCACTTTTCGGGTCTGTTCAGAAGTCAATTCAAGGCCAAGTTGCTCTAAATTCTTCAGGATATTGGCCTTCCCGCTATTCTTTCCAAGTGCATATTCCCTTTTTCGACCGAAGCGTTCAGGAAGCAGATCATTGCAATAGAGATTTGCCTTATTGTCTCCGTCGGCATGCACACCGGCCACTTGCGTGAAGACACTCTCCCCCGTGATCGGCCGGTTAGGTGGAATTGGAATACCGGAATAATTTTCTACCAGACGGCTTACGTCATTCAATCTCTCCTCCCTGATATTGGTGTGTGCATTGAATTGATCTTTCAAGATGGCTTGCACACTGGCAAGCGGAGCATTGCCGGCCCTTTCTCCAAGACCATTCACCGATGTGTGTATTCCCTTACACCCTCCGAGCACTGCCGCCAGCACATTCGAAATGGCGAGGTCGTAATCATTATGCGCATGAAAATCGAAATGAACTCCGGGATAAAGCTTCACCATCTTCCGCATGAAGAGCAATAGCTCGAGAGGATTCAATATTCCAAGGGTATCAGGAAGCATGAAGCGTTTGATGCCGCAATCTTTCAATGCATCCATCATGGCAAATACATAGTCCGGAGAATGCTTGATGCCATTGCTCCAGTCTTCAAGATACACGTTCACACTGATCCCCATATCAAGAGCCATTCTGATATTTTTCCGAATATCTTCAAAATGCTCCTCAGGAGTTTTCTTCAGCTGATTTCGGCAGTGGTTTTCCGAACCCTTGCAGAGAAGGTTGATGTTGACGCAGCCACAATCATTTATCCAGTTGAGAGAAGTCCCGTCATCCACGAAGCCCAACACCTCGACCCGATGCAGGCACCCTTCCTGGCGGGCCCATTTGCAAATTCTGGTCACTGCATCCTTCTCTCCTTCCGACACGCGCGCCGAAGCCACCTCAATGCGGTCTACATTAAGGTCTTTCAGCAACGCACGCGCCACCATCAGCTTCTCATGGGGCACGAAGCTAACTCCGGAGGTCTGCTCCCCATCCCGAAGGGTGGTGTCCATGATCTCCACACTTGCGGAATGACTGTTCATTCCCTTTTTTGTTGTGGGTGTCGTCACGCCTTGGACGCCTCCTCCCAGGCCTCTGTTTTATCCTTGTTTTCCAAAAGAAAGTCGATATCGTCGAGAGCATTCATCAGGCAATATTTCTTATAGCCGTTGATCTCAAACTTCTCACTCTCTCCTGTTGCCTTATTTGTCACGGTCTGGTTGGGAAGATCCACCTCAACTTCTATTTTCGGATCTTTTTCGATAGAGGCAAATAGATTGGCAAGGAAAGCTTCGCTTACCACTACGGGAAGCACAAAATTATTCAACTCGTTATTCTTGTGGATATCCGCAAAAAAACTGCTTATCACTACTCTGAATCCATATCCGGCGATAGCCCATGCGGCATGTTCGCGGCTTGAACCGCTTCCGAAGTTCTTACCTGCCACGAGGATCTCACCGCTATATTTCGGATTGTTTAGCACAAACTCTTCGTTGATAGATCCATCCGGCTTATAGCGCCAGTCGCGAAATAGATTTTCGCCGAAGAAACTTTCCTCCCTTGTCGTAGCCTTAAGGAATCGCGCAGGGATTATCTGGTCGGTATCTACATTTTCAAGAGGAAGAGGCACACATGTGCTGGTGATTATATCGAATTTTTGTTTCATGTTTTCTGAGAGCCCATCTCATAAAATTTGAGAGCCCCTGGGGTCGCTGGGTTGGAGCGATTTTTGGCTTTTGAGCG
>CAYNPB010000218.1:0-4281 GCA_964399005.1 uncultured Sangeribacter sp. | reverse complement strand
AAAGATATAGGTTTCATATCATTCATAATAAACTCATTAGTTTTTATTTTACAAAGTTAATCAAATTTATGCAATTTTTCACTCTTTATAAGCCACAAAATACTCAACCAATATAATCATATCTGTGTTTTATCAATGTAATTATCTTAAAAATTTTATATTATGAACTACACAGAAGAAATTAATTCGGCACAGTATGTATTGGTAGAATTCTATGCCACTTGGTGCCCTCACTGCCAGAAAATGATGCCTATCGTGGCTGATATAAAGACCCTTCTTGCCGACAACCTGAAGGTGCTTCAGTTTGATATTGACAAAAACGAAGATCTTGCCAACAAGGAAAATATCCAATCTCTTCCTACTTTCCTTCTTTATGCAAATGGGAAAGAAGTGATGCGCGAGACAGGCGAGATGCCGGCAGAAGTTTTGCTTCAAAAGATTCAGGCTGCAATTCAATGATACTATGGCAAAGAGTTCACGGCTAAATACCCATTTTAAATCGCCGGATGCCTCATTGCTGAGCGATTGGCTGACACTTCTTGGTGTCGGCCATACGCATTCCTATACGTTGGAAAAGGAAAAATCAATGCCTTTCAAGACATGGTTCGGCCTTTCCAGGGCATTGGAAGACTATGGCGTTGTATCGGAGGCATTTTTCCTCCCGGATAAGAACAGTATCAAAGATTTGCCTCTTCCATTCATCGCTCACACAGCCGGAGCCGGAGGTGGCAACATAATTGTCACCGCCATTGACGGAGACAAAGTGGAATACCTTAGTCTCGGTCAACCTGAACAGACTACCCTCCCACGCTTGATTGAAGCCTGGGATGGAAATGTTTTCCTATCAAGAGCGAAAGATGGAGCTGCCGAACCTGATTTGGGCTTGCATCGCCGACTTGAATTCTTCAAGAAGTCCAAGAAATGGGTTCTTTTGGCTTGTATGGTGGCTCTGCTTGTATATGCATTTGTAGTCAACGGTCTATATCGGCACGTATCGACATATTTCATCACCGCCATCGACATTGCAGGGCTTTACGTCACCTACCTGCTCGTACAGAAATCATTGAAGATCCACAATCCTAAAGCCGACCGTTTTTGCGGAGTGCTCCAGGCTGGTGGATGCGACGATGTCTTGGCCACCTCTGCGTCAAAGTTCTTCGGACTTTTCGGATGGAGCGAAGTGGGATTTGCCTATTTCTCCGTCAGCTTGTTGGCCTTACTTATGTTCCCGGCTTCTCTGCCATCTCTGGCACTTTGCAATATGTGTTGCCTCCCCTTTACAGTCTGGAGCATCTGGTATCAGCGCTTCAGGGCTAAGAGATGGTGTACTCTTTGCGTCACTGTCCAATGCTCTTTATGGCTACTCTTCTTCTCTTACTTGGCAGGAGGATGGGTAGAGAAGAGCTTCCCGATAAGCATCGATTTCTTTGTCTTGGGAGTCGCATATGTGGGAGTGATGTTGCTGATCAACTCATTGATGCCATTGATAGAAAAGAAAGGTGATAACCAAAATAATGCAGATAGATTATGAGCCAGAATGATTTCAAACTTCCCGAAGGGGCAAAAAAGCTGAGTCCTCTCGACATGAACAAGCTTGCCATCCTGAAGGCACATACAGTCATTACTTTTTCTGACAAGCCGTCTTGACAATCTAACATTTGTCTTATTTATTGGTAATATTTCCACATTTTAATTGAGTGACTTACAAAAATTATTTGTAAATTTGCAGAAATTATCCGAATTTATCATGAATAAGATTATTACTTCTATTGCTTGCGGACTGCTGACACTCTCCTGCTCCGCACAAAAGACATCTGAGACTCCTCAGGAGAACACTTCCAATGAGCCATCCGTCGTGTACATGACTAAGGAGATATCCCCGGAAGCCATCGTAAAATTATACAAAGCTCTCGGACGCGAAGCTAACGGAAAAGTTGCAATTAAGATCTCTACCGGCGAACCCGGCGGCCACAATTATCTGCAGCCCTCGCTTATAAAGGATTTCGTAGATCTCACAAAAGGGACAATCGTAGAATGCAACACAGCTTATGGCGGCAAGCGATTCTCCACGGAAGACCATCGTAAGGCTGCCGAGGACCATGGCTTCACTGCTATTGCAGAAGTTGACATTATGGATGCAGATGGAGAAGTGAAGCTCCCCATTGAAAATGGGAAGCACCTTAAATATGACATCGTAGGATCTCACTATCCTGATTATGATTTCACAGTGATACTTTCTCACTTTAAGGGTCATGCTATGGGAGGTTTTGGCGGAGCCGTGAAGAATATGTCGATTGGAGTAGCTTCCGGCAATGGAAAAATGTATATCCACAGCGCAGGCGCTACTGAAACGCGAGATAATGGCTGGAAAGCTGCAAAGCAAGACGATTTTCTTGAATCAATGGCCGAGGCAGCTAAGGCTGTTGCAGACCATGCAGGCGACAATATCATTTACATCAACGTCGCTAATAACCTTTCTGTAGACTGCGACTGCGACTCCCATCCGGCAGATCCGCAGATGCACGACATCGGCATTCTTGCTTCGCTTGATCCTATCGCTCTCGACAAAGCCTGCACCGATCTTGTCCGCTCATCAGATGACCATGGCAAGATACATCTCATCGAACGTATCGATTCCCGCCATGGTATGCACACTCTCGACTACGGCGAAGAAATCGGACTCGGCTCCCAAAACTACAAGATTGTTAACTTGGATTAATGATAAATGATCTGTTATAAATGATCAATTTTCAAAGAATTTTAAGCCGGATTTTACTTATCGGTATTATTCTGAATCTTTGCAACTGCGTCAGGGAGAAGGAAGAGCCGGAGTGGTATCTGCAGGCAGGCGACAAATTACCGCAATTTGAGGTTGTGACATTGGATGGGCAGAAAGTCTCTTCAAATGACTCCTACACAGCTACTCTCATCATTATATTTTTCAACACTACATGTGTTGATTGCCAAAGGGAATTGCCATTGCTGCAGACTCAATATGAGGAAAACCTAAAGCTGCCGGTATCCGAACAGTCTCGATATATCTGTATTTCACGAGAAGAAAACGCCGTTGACGTAGAGCGCTATTGGAACGACCATCAACTTACTATGCCTGTCTCAGCTCAGGTCGACCGCAATGTCTACTCTAAATTTGCATCTGTTGGCATCCCCCACATCTTCTACGCCAAAGATGGCCTAATAATAAAATCAGAATAATTATCTTCTTTTATGACACTGAAGGGGCGCACGGTTAGTGCGTCCTTTTTTAATTATATATTTAGAACAATTTTACTAACAATATTGTTAATCAACGTAAAACTTATGTGAAAGATATTCCGGTGGGTTGGAAACAAAAACTTGCATTTGCCACTGATACAATTCATAAGCCGGATGTTGTCTTTCTCTACGAACCCACTGGAGGCGTTGACCCGGTCACACGCCGCAAATTCTGGGAACTTATCTACAAGGCTTCATCCGACGGCATGACTGTCTTTGTCACAACCCACTATCTCGACGAAGCCGAATATTGCAACCGGATTTCCATTATGGTGGATGGCAAAATCAGCGCATTCGACTCTACAACCGCCTTGAAAGAGAAGTATCACTTTATAACCCCCAACTAAAGAGTGCGTATAATTTTGTGCCCGGTATACTTGGCATGATCTTCATCCTTATATGCGCTATCATGACCTCTGTCTCTACTGTAGATGCTTCAGAGTATATTTGTGATGTTTGCCTTCATCATGATATTCCAACTTATGGGAGGACTTTTCACGCCAATACACTCCATGCCGGAATGGGCACAGTGCATCACGTATGCCGTCCCACCCCGCTACTTCATAGAGATCATCCGCGCCGTCTATCTGAAAGGAGCCGGCATCCTCGACCTCTGGCCCCAATACACCGCCATAGCCGCCTTCGCACTACTATTTTCAGCCTTAGCCGCCGCTACATATAGCAAGAGATCATAATTGACAGTGATTGATTCTCGACATACTTAGTACCATAAGAAACAGACATTCCTGTCTGCACCCAATTATCAATGGGATTATTCTCCAAAATTTGCCGACATCGGCAAGTTTTTGGCTTTTTACTTATACTCTTGGTAGTGTTCGAATAAGGCTACCGGACCGAGATGCCATAATTTGGTTTCTTCTCTTTCAAGATCTTTATAGGTATTAGACCTATAGACAGCTCGAATTGCATCAAGAATAGGCATCCCTAATTTCTTGGAAATCAACATGGAGAGTTGACTTACTTTATATGGCAATATGAGATATAATT
>CAYNPB010000217.1:0-4283 GCA_964399005.1 uncultured Sangeribacter sp. | reverse complement strand
AGCTCGTCAACGGCAACCAGATTCTTATGATCTTCCTCTACTATCTCATGACCCGCAACAACGAGCTTGGACTCATGAAGGGAAATGAATATGTAGTTAAGACTATCGTTTCTACTGAAGCAGTGAAGCGTATTGCTGACAAGAACAACGTGCGCATGTTTGACGTATTCACCGGTTTCAAGTGGATTGCAAACGTGATGCGTGAGCAGGAAGGCACCGGCCGTTATATCGGTGGAGGCGAAGAGAGCTACGGTTTCCTTGCCGAGACTTTCGTACGCGACAAAGATTCAATCTCTGCAGTGCCCCTTATGTGTGAGATCGCAGCTTGGGCTGCAGACAAGGGCATGGACCTTTATGAGCTTCTCAAGCAGATCTACTTCGAAATCGGCTTCAGCCGCGAGCGTGGCGTAAGCGTAGTGCGTCCGGGCAAGAGCGGAGCAGAAGAGATCGTGGCTATGATGAAGAACTTCCGCGAGAATCCTCCCAAGCAGATCGCCGGCAGCGATGTGGTATTGGTGAAAGACTACCTTGACCTCAACTGCAAGAATCTTAAGACCGGTGAAGTAACCAAGATGGACTTCCCGACTACAAGCAATGTGCTTCAGTTCTTCACTGAAGCTGGCGACAAGGTGTCGATCCGTCCTTCAGGAACTGAGCCTAAGATTAAGTTCTATGTAGAGGTTCGTGAAGACCTCGCTGACAAGGATCAGTATGAAGAGGTCGTGAAGAAGGCTGATGCACACATTGATCAGGTTCTTAAGGATCTTAATGTCTGAATGATTGGAAGCGGGCTGAAAGTCTGCTTCCTGATAATTGATAGTTAATAGTTTATCGTAGCGAAAAAATGAAGCTTTCCTGGAGACCAGGGACAATGATCTATCCTCTTCCGGCGGTGCTCGCCACTTGTGGCGCGACTCCGGAAGAATGGAATATGATAACTGTAGCGTGGGTTGGAACTATATGTTCCGACCCCGCTATGTGTTATATATCAGTTCGTCCTGAGCGCTATTCCCATGCGCTGCTTATGAAAAATATGGAATTTACACTTAATCTTACCACTACCGAAATGGCGCGCGCCACTGATTGGGCGGGAGTACGCTCCGGCAGGGACTACGACAAGTGGAAAGAAACAGGGTTGCATCCAATTCCCGGTGAGATGGTGAAATCACCTACTATAGATGAGTCACCCTTAAGCATTGAATGTCGTGTCAAGAGTGTCACCCACCTCGGAAGCCATGATATGTTTATTGCAGATGTCCTTAATGTAAGAGCTGACTCGCGATTCATTAATGAATCTACCGGAAAACTTGAATTGGAAAAAGCCGGTATGCTCGTGTATAGTCATGGCCAATATTTTGCACTTGGCGATCTCATAGGTCATTTCGGCTTCTCTGTCAAAAAGAAAAAATAATTATAACTGACTTCTCGATGAAAGTTGGAATATTCGGAGGCTCCTTTGATCCCATTCATGAAGGCCATGTCAGTCTTGCAAAATACGCACTCGACAATACTGACTTAGATGAGGTATGGCTGATGGTTTCGCCACGTAATCCGCTGAAGGATCACGGACCTATTGCGACGGATCAGCAGCGGCTTGAAATGGCGAATCTTGCTGCAGATGGAATTCCCGGCATCCGGGTGAGTGACTTTGAGTTTCATCTTCCGATTCCTTCTTATACCTACAAGACATTGACCGAACTAAAGAAAGCGTATCCTCACATAGATTTTCGACTAATCATCGGAGGTGATAACTGGTCGTCGTTCGACCGATGGCGCAATCCTGAGGAAATCTTGTCTGAATTCGGGGTGATCGTCTATCCTCGTCCGGGGGAAACCCTTGCAGAGCCTGCGCCTGGAACTTTTTCGATTCCGACAAGTTCCTTTCAGAATAACATAGTCTTTCTGCAGGATGCCCCTCAAATGCCCGTATCATCAACCGAAATCCGCAATTTGCTTCACACGGGGGAGGGGGCGGATGATAAAGGGAAATCGTCCGATATTCCTTACCTTAATAAAAAAGTGGCCGATTATATTGTATTACATTCACTCTATGAATGATGCATGAGCAACTCTGCTATTCTGAAATTAGTAGCCGCTATTTGGTGCGGTAGTCGATGTTGCCGATGATATCTTCGTCGGTGTAGCCAATTGGTAGATCCTTTGTCAGAATATAGTGCCATACGTTCTGGCTTCTGTCTTCATTGTCTGAGACTACGATAGCGTCTTTGTATTCCCAGCCATTTTCTGCCATATATCTGAAAACACTCATGGGGGATGCAAACGACTGCTTTTTATTGGTTTCGCTATTGTAGATCCATCCTTTGGCATTCTTTGCTTTGTCAGCGATGCCGAAATCAACTATTGCATTGAGATCTTTCTGGAAGAGATTATACTGAACGCATCTGACTTCGCAATATACTTTCACTTTTCCTTCGGGCATCTTTTCCTGAGCATTAAGCATACCGGCGCAAGCCAAAATTCCAATAATAAAAAGCAGTATTTTCTTCATCGCAGTAGTAATTTGAGGTGAATGGTCTCTGAGATGCAAATTTATAAAATAATATTAAAACAGACAAGTGTTTAAGGGATTAAGGTCGCGATTTATTTATAGTAATTTTTATTTTGAAGGATTGAAAAACTTCATTATCTTTGTGGAATGGATATTAAGGGTGTTTAATAAAATGGCATAAATAAGTGAATACCCTAATAAGTAGTAGAACTTATAAATTTCAGAATATGAAGTATAAACTTGATAAAGCAACAATTTCGGGGTATGCTCAGGTGTATAATCCCACGAAATTGCTTGAGAAAGTGAGTAATGTTGCGAAGAAGGCAGGTATTAAGGTTGTCTACGCAGTGTTGCTTTTGTATTACGCTCTTCTTGGGGGAGATGTGCCGTTGAAAGATAAGGCAATTGTAGTAGGAGCATTGGGATATTTCATCCTTCCCTTAGACTTCATTCCGGATCTTCTTGGCCCATTGGGATTTACTGATGATATGACAGCCTTGGTGTATGCTCTAAAAACTATCTGGGACAACATCACCCCCGAAGTGCATGAGCAAGCGAAAGGAAAGCTCAAGGAATGGTTTGACGACATCGACACGCAAGACCTGAAACTATTCTAAATCTACATTTCATACAATGAAACGTCTACATTTCATACAATGGTGTGTCTAAAGCTCATACAATTAGACGCTTACGTTTCATACAATGAAACATCTTTGTTTCGTATGTAGGCGGGGCTCTGGCAGCTCGTATGCATGTTGGTCAATTGCTGCAATAATCAGGTATTTATTGTAGATGGGAAAGAAAAATCGGGATTTGCTATATGGATTCGCAAATTTTCTGTAAATTTGCGTAAATTATAGTAGAATGATTACAGGACAGATAAAGAATCAGATCGATCAAATTTGGGATACATTCTGGACAGGAGGTCTCTATAAATCAGTCTTAGAGTGGTTGAACTAAAGAAAATATATTATGGGAGTAGAAATTTCATTTTCTCAGACTTATTATTGGATGGATTCCTGGATATTAGCAAATATTCTTCAGCTTGCAACTCAGGAGTTTTGCGACCGATATATTGACTATCGTATGGATCCGGGGCGCAGACTTTACGACCAAATGGTGATGGCAGCAAGATGCGGAGTCGCCAATATCGCCGAAGGTTCTGCCCGTCATTCTACTTCCATAGAAACTGAAATGAGACTACTGGACGTGGCCAGAGCAAGTTTTGATGAACTGCAAGGAGACCTTTTCAACTTTCTCTTACGTTGCAAAGCCGACATCTGGGGTATAGGACATCCGGATCGCGAAGCTATTTGGCAGATGCGCTTAGACCCTCCAAATTACTCCAATAGCTATCTACGGGACGCTGCAAAGCATATTCTTAAGCAGAAGAGTAAATTTGATCCTTGGATTAATCACAACGAAGCTTCAATTATAGCTAATGCTCTGCTGATACTTTGCTTGAGGGTGAATCGGCTGCTTCAGAATCAGTTAGAGAAGCGCCATGTAAACTTCACACAGCAAGGAGGTTTCACTGAGAATATGACTGCTGACAGATTGGAGGCAAGACGAGCTCAAGCCTCAGGAGCAGGAGCCCCTAAATGCCCTAAATGTGGAAAGCCGATGCTGAAGAGGATGCAGAAGAAAGGAGAGCAACAAGGTCGGGAATTTTGGGGTTGCAGTGATTATCCTCGTTGCAACGGAATTAGACCGATTTAGCAGGGTCTCGAAGGGCTCGAAAATCTCGAAGGGCTCGAAAAGCTCGAGTAGCTCG
>CAYNPB010000216.1:0-4307 GCA_964399005.1 uncultured Sangeribacter sp. | reverse complement strand
TTGTAAATAAGCTGTAGATAACTGTCAAAAACATGTCGATAAAGCTCCAAAAAGTGTTGATAAAGAGCATACCGAGAAAATACTGAAAATAGTCCTATCCGCTTTTACGATCTTTTCTTCACTTCTCCCATAATGTTATTTTCAAAAATTACACCTTTTTCTACACATTATATCTGAAAATTTATTAACTTTGCAGTTATCTACAGCGTGTAGAAAAACTCAGCATACTCCTGATTTTTCAGAAAGTTGCAATTCTATAACCTGTAGATAACCGTGGATAATGATTCAATAACTGACATTTCCAAATTTTTGGGCTAAAAGTAATGAGCATTTATCTACACCCTTTATTCTTATTGTTGATTATTTTTTTTAATTTATTTTTTAATTCATATAAAAATAAAAAATGAAGTCGAAAACTTCCGCTCCCGCCGATCCTCACAAGCAGCAACTCGCCGATGAGATAGCTCGCCTCAAAAAAGAAAAAAATGCCGTCATCATGGCCCACTACTACCAGCGCGATGAAATAAAGGAGGTAGCCGACTTCATAGGCGACTCTCTCGCTCTCGCGCGAAAAGCGGCTGACACCGATGCCGACATTATAGTGATGTGCGGAGTGCATTTTATGGGTGAGACAGCGAAGATACTCTGTCCTGACCGCAAAGTTCTTATCCCGGCTCCTGAAGCAGGTTGTTCTTTGGCCGACAGCTGCGATCCTGTGGAATTCGGAAAATTTGTGGCTGAGCATCCTGATCATACCGTAATAAGCTATGTCAACACATCAGCCGCTGTAAAAGCCCTCACTGACATTGTTGTCACATCAGGCAATGCCCGCAAGATTGTGGAGTCTCTTCCGGAAGATGAGAAGATTATCTTCGGTCCGGACCATAATCTTGGAGAATACATCAATTCAGTGACAGGCCGCAGCATGCTTCTTTGGAATGGCGCCTGCCATGTACACGACCGTTTCTCGCTTCAAGGGATTGCCGACCTAAAGAAAGAGCATCCGGGAGCCAAGGTGCTCGTGCATCCGGAGTGTCGCCGTCCTCTTCAGCTGATAGCCGACAAGGTGGGAAGCACTGCCGCCCTTCTCGACTTTGCACGCAAGGATGATGCCAAGGAATATATTGTAGTGACTGAAAGCGGTATTCTTTTCGACATGCAGCGCGAATGCCCCGAGAAGACCTTTATCCCTGCTCCTGCCGACGACGCGGAATGCCAGTGCAACGAATGCGACTACATGAAGATGATCACACTCGAAAAACTCCGTGATTGTCTCCGTGACGGCCAGCCTGAAATAGAAGTAGAGCCCGAAGTGGCAAAGAAAGCAATCCGCCCCATAGAGCGAATGCTCGCCCTCTCCTAATTTTTATAAATATAGGAGAGCTATCAAAGATAAATACTCAGTATCTTAGGAGAGCCCATTTGTGAAATTTAATTATGTATTATGAATTATGCATTATGCATTAAAAAAGACTATTGCGGAGCTGACTAATTGCAGTGTAGAGGAATATCGCGAAGTGAAGAAACTCCCTTTTGCGGTGTTGCTCGACAATGTGCGCTCAATGCAGAATGTGGGTTCAATATTGCGCACATCCGACGCCTTTCTCGTAGCTGAGGTAATAATGGCTGGCATCACTGGCGTTCCGCCTCACAAGGAGATATCGAAGACTGCCCTTGGTGCGGAAGATTCAGTAAGCTGGCGCCATGTGGAGGATGCGGTGGAGGAATGCCGGCGTATGAAAGAGGAGGGGTGGAAAATATGTGTGCTCGAGCAGGCACATGGCAGCATCGACCTGATGGATTTCAGGGCGGAAGAAGGGGGAAAGTACATATTAGTAGTGGGCAATGAAGTGTCGGGAGTAGATCAGAAGATAGTGGATATGGCCGACATCATCCTTGAGATTCCTATGCACGGTGTCAAGCACAGCCTCAACGTAGCTGTCAGCACCGGCATGGCCATATGGAAAATAACTGACGCTATTAATGCTGATTTTTTAGAATTTAAATAAACCAATTTACTTTCCTCAACGTTAACTATTTAAAATTAAAAAATAAAATACTATGAAAAAACACCTACTTTCTCTTCCCCTGCTTGCAATGCTTATGCTGCTCTTCACCGGATGCGGCGATGTCAACTATTGGAATCAAGAACCGCAGGGTCCCGACAGATTCTACGACAACCGGATCACCGGATGCTGGGAATTGTATCAGGCTGATTCCGAATATATTACAGGAGATGCGGTCAACTATATGTATTTCAATGGAGATGGCCGTGGCACATATTTCTACTATGACCGTGGCTATCAGGAATCTGAGCGACTCAACTATTGGTGTCAGCGTTCGGTCAATAATGCTTCTTCCCTGCAGATCAACATAGATTATGAATACAGCAATCCATCGACGATGAACTATTGGTTTACCAACGGCGACCGCAACACGCTGTGGATGCAATGGCGCAACAACTCCGGCGTCCACACCTACGTCTACAAACGCGTAGCCTCTATCCCCTGGTAATCCCACCCCATACTGTCAAATTGAGTAGTAAGCACGCTCTGCGTGCGTCTAGGCATGTCTTTAGGTAATATAAATTGCCAAAGCCGCTTAATGACGCACGCAGAGCGTGCTTACTACTCAATTATAAAAAAATATATTCTCAATTTTCAAATAAAAAAATTTTGCACACATAGATTTATTTATTATTTTTGCATATAATTTTCTGAAATATGATTTTCTGAAAAATTATAATAAATGTTAAATTTTTAGGATATCATGGAATTTGTAGATAGAAAAAAAGAAATACATCGTCTTCAGAAAGCTTTGGAGTCCGAAAAAAAACGCTTTATTGTCATATACGGGCGTAGACGCGTAGGTAAATCAGCTCTTGTCAAGAGAGTGCTAAAAGATGGCAAAGATGTTTATTTTGAGGCAGATCTTGACGAGCCTGCCATTCAAATGTCGCAACTTGTGACTACCATCAGAATGACCTATCCCGAATTTGCCGATGCTACTTATCAATCTTGGGAAGCTATTCTTATGCATTTCAATTCCATTTGCGACGATAATGCTACTCTGTGTCTGGATGAATTTCCATACATAGTAAAGAAAAATCCGGCTTTCCCCTCAATATTGCAAAGGCTTCTGGATAGTGGTAATTTTCGTTTTAATTTGATAGTATGTGGTTCTACAATTAGAATGATGAAGAAGATTATTCTTGATGCTGCTGATCCTCTTTATGGAAGAGCGGATGAGAAGATTTCTCTTCGTCCTATTCCTCTTCCTTATTGGAAAGATGCCTTAAAAATGGATGCAAAAGCTGCTTTTGAGGAATTTGCAGTTTGGGGTGGAGTACCAAGATATTGGGTCCTTAGGGAAGATTATGATTCGCTTTGGGAGGCTATAGAAGGATTGATTCTTGATGAACATGGATTGTTGGCTGATGAACCAAATGCACTATTTCTTGACGAAACCAATGATATTTCAATTTATTCATCCATAATGACAGCACTTGGGAGTGGCAATACACGGTTTTCTGCTATTGCTGATAAGATTGGACGAAAGACTACTGATATCAGCGTGCCTATTAAAAATCTTCAAGAAATGCAGTATGTAGAGAAAGAAGTGCCTTTTGGTGAAAATGGGGAAAAGACACGAAAGACCCTATATTGGATGTCTGATCAATTTATGTCCTTCTATTATAAATTCGTTGCTCCCAATAGATCCTATCTTGCATTAGGAAGGTATGAGAGAATTATGGAAAGAATAAAAAAGGATTTTAATAGCCAAGTAGGAGGTGTATGGGAGAGAGCATGTGCCAAAGGAGTGTCTTTGCGATGTATGTTTGGTATAGAATGGGGAATGGCTTCAAGATGGTGGGGGAGTGTGCCTAAAAAGAATGAGGATGGAAAGGTAATAGGGGGTGAAGATATAGAGCTTGATGTGGTAGCAGAAAGTGAAGATAGAAAGTCGCTTCTGGTAGGAGAATGCAAATGGAATGCACCTGACTATGCTGAAAGATTGATTAGGACATTGCATGCAAAAGTTGCAGCTATTCCTCAATTTGCAAATTATGATAAAATTGAATATGTACTATTCCTCAGAGAACATCCTTTTGATGAAACCAGTTTACTGCAGCATGGAGTGCATATCTTATATCCCGAAGATGTCATAGAGCTAATCTAAACCTCTGCACTCTTTAGAGCTTGCGGAAGTTGAGTAAATTGAAAAAATTTATAAATTATAAATTCTAAATTAAAATTATTGAAAAATTTTGATTATCTTTGCCTTCTATGAAGGATTTCACTGAAGAA
>CAYNPB010000215.1:0-4334 GCA_964399005.1 uncultured Sangeribacter sp. | reverse complement strand
ATCAAGGACCTTTATTAATTGAGAATTGAGAATTGAGAATTGAGAATTGAGAATTTTCTTTAATTGAGAATTTTCTTTAATTGAGAATTTGCTCTCCCCCGTCTGGGACTACACCGATAAAACCTAAAACCAAAAAATAACACAAAAATGAATTCAAACAACAATCAAGGCAGCAAAGCCTACCTCTTCGGCATAGTGCTTGTAGCGGTGCTGGGCGGTCTGCTTTTCGGATATGACACAGCTGTCATATCCGGCGCTGAAAAGGGCCTGCAGGCCTTCTTCCTCGGTGCCAAAGACTTCGTCTACACCGACACTATCCATGGAATTACATCGTCAAGTGCCCTTTTGGGCTGTATCATCGGCGCAGCCGTATCCGGATTTATCGCTACCCGTTGGGGCCGCAAGGCTGCTCTCTTCATCGCCGGCGTCTTCTTCTTCATATCCGCACTTGGATCTTACTACCCGGAATTTCTTATTCACGAATATGGAAAGCCTTGCTTCCACCTTCTGATCACTTTCAATATCTACCGCATCATCGGCGGCTTTGGTGTGGGCCTTGCTTCTGCTATCTGCCCGATGTATATTGCCGAAGTGGCTCCCTCCAACCTGCGCGGCACACTCGTCTCATGGAACCAATTTGCCATCATCTTCGGTCAGCTCGTGGTCTACTTCGTCAATTTCCTTATTCTTGGCGAGCATACCCAGCCTATCATCGAGAAGATTGGGGAGACCGTATATCAGGTGAGCTCAGCTTCTGATGAATGGACCATCCAGACCGGTTGGCGCTATATGTTCGGTTCCGAAGGCATCGTAGCCGGCATCTTCACACTGCTCGTATGCCTCGTGCCTGAGTCTCCACGCTATCTCGCCATGACAGGGCGTGATGCACAGTCGCTCAAAGTGCTGACAAAGATCAATGGCAAAGCCAAGGCAGAGGAAATCCTCCAGGATATCAAGAACACCGTAAGCGTGAAGAGCGAGAAACTTTTCTCTTTCGGCATCATGGTGGTATTCATCGGTGTCATGCTTTCAGTATTCCAGCAAGCCGTGGGTATCAATGCAGTGCTCTACTACGCTCCGCGCATCTTCGAATCAATGAATATGGGCAACCCGATGGTGCAGACAGTAATCATGGGTATCGTAAACATTGCGTTTACTCTCGTAGCAGTATTTACTGTTGAGAAACTTGGACGCAAACCGCTTCTTATCTGGGGTTCAATTGGCATGGCTATCGGAGCACTTGGAGTGGCACTCTCCAATGTCACGGCTCTTCCCGCCATCTTCCCGGTTGTCAGCATCATGGTCTACTCCGCTTCATTCATGTTCTCATGGGGTCCGATCTGCTGGGTGCTCATATCTGAAATCTTCCCGAACACCATCCGCTCTCAGGCTACAGCTATCGCAGTGGCATTCCAGTGGATTTTCAACTTCATCGTCAGCAGTACGTTCGTGCCTATCTACAATATGAGCGCAGGCGATATGGGACAGCGTTTCGGCCACTTCTTCGCATACGCGATGTATGGCGCAATCTGTATCATCGCGGCATGGTTTGTTGCCAAGCTCGTTCCTGAGACCAAGGGCAAGACCCTCGAGGATATGACCGCCCTCTGGAAAAAGCGCAATCAGAAATAAGAATATCTTATGACAATAATAACGACCTCGGAAGCAATACTTTCGAGGTCGTTTACGTTTAAGATACATCATAATACACTTTACAATGAAACAAAGAATATCTCTCAGCTATAAGCTACAGCATTTAGCCACAATCGCCTTTGCTGCCACAATGATGACTCCGGCATTTTATTCCTGCAACACGGGGAAGGATGAACCCAAACTCCCTATCCCGGACATACCAAGCCCTGTAAATCCAGATGTAGCCGCTCCGACTCATTTTGACGGATTGGAAGATGTAGTGATGCCTGAAAATCTCACTTCACAGGTAAAGGAATACACAGGCTTCATTCTTTCATTCAATAAAGACAATAAGACTCCCAACTATGTTGCTTGGGAATTGCTGGGTTCGGAGGTGAGCAACGAGGTGAGCCGAACAGACAATTTCTGGCAAGATAAGGATATCGACGGGTGTCCGGCTCACAAAGATTATACAAACTCCGGCTATGACAGAGGACATATGTGCCCGGCAGCCGATCAGAAATGGAGCATCGAGGCTATGAACGATTGCTTCGTGATGGCAAACATGTGTCCTCAAATCCATGACCTGAATGCAGGGGCATGGGAGACACTTGAAAGCAAAGAAAGGACTTGGGCGAAGAGGGATTCTGCCGTGATGATTGTGGCTGGTCCGATCTATACGGAAGATGACAATGTATATTATGGGAATGCCAAAGTTAGAATTCCCGGAGCTTTCTATAAGGTTTTGATTGCACCATATGTTGACAAGCCACGAGGGATTGCGTTTGTATATCCTAATATGAAATGCCCGGGAAATATGCAGGACTATGCCACCACTATCGACGAAGTGGAGAAGATAACCGGGTTAGACTTCTTCTCATCCCTTCCGGATGACCTCGAGAACGAAATCGAATCGATATATTCCTTCACTGAGTGGAATAAATAAAGCGACGTATGCATCAAATGGTGACCGAGAGAGCCACAACAGACATCGGAGGAAGAGTCACTGTAAGACCATCTTTCGAGATCTTATAGCCCTTAAATGGAGCCACCTTCACCTTGTCGGGATTATCGAAGTCGTTGAAGTCATTGGGAGACGCAGATGTCAGGATTTCTCCTGCCACGGCATTCTTTCCGAGCTTTGCAAGGGGGATTGTCACTTCTGCCTTTTCCTTAAGGTCGATGTTGGTGAGAGTGACATTGAGTTTCCCATCCTTCTGAGAGGCAGTGGCATTTACTGTAGGCACCTTACGGCCATCGCGAACTTCGCGAATGGAAGTCTCTACCTCAAGGGGTACAAATGTAGCATTCTGATGAGGAGCATACATCTTGAATACATGATATGTGGGAGTAAGCACCATCTTGTCGCCTTTTGTCAACACCATTGACTGGAGCACGTTGGCGATCTGGGCAATATTTGCCATCTTCACGCGGTCGGTGTGGCGATTGAATACATTGAGGCTGAGAGCCGCCACCATGGCATCGCGCATAGTGTTCTGTTGGTAAAGATGACCGGGGACAGTTCCAGGCTCTTCATCCCACCATGTACCCCATTCATCTACGAGAAGAGCCACTCTCTTGTTGGGGTCATACACGTTCATGATGGAATCATGCTTCATTATGACCGGCTCTATCTCCAAGCACTTGCCAAGAGTCCAATAGTAGTCATCATTGTCAAAGTTTGTAGCAGAACCTTTGCTCCCTTTCCATCCCTTTACCGTGTAATAATGCAACGACAGACCTTTCATGTGGTTTTTGGCCTTTTTCATGAGCACATCTGTCCACTTATAGTCATAGTCGCTTGCTCCGGATGCTATCTTATAAAGCTTGTTGCCGCTAATGTCGCGGCAATAAGTCTGATAGCGACGATATTCTGAGGCGTAGTCTTCCGGGGTGAAGTTGCCACCGCAACCCCAGCTTTCATTACCAACTCCAAGATATTTCAATTTCCAAGGTTTTTCTCGTCCGTTCGCCTTGCGTTTTTCCGCCATCGGACCATTCTCTGCTGTGATATATTCCACCCATTTTGCAAGTTCTTCTACAGTTCCGCTTCCTACGTTTCCACTCAGGTAAGGTTCACATTCAAGAAGTTCGCATAGGTTGAAAAACTCGTGGGTACCGAAAGAGTTATCCTCTACCGTTCCACCCCAATTATTATTGATCATCACCGGACGCTGCTCTTTCGGGCCGATACCGTCTACCCAATGATATTCATCTGCGAAGCATCCACCGGGCCAACGCATCACGGGAACTTTAAGATCTTTGAGAGCCTGAAGCACATCATTTCGATAGCCATTGGTGTTAGGGATATCGGAGTTCTCTCCAACCCAAAGACCGCCATAGATGCAAGTGCCGAGGTGCTCGGCAAATTGACCGTAGATTTCAGCAGGAATGGTCAGATTGGGATTAACTTTGTCAAGATCAAGCTTGACAGTGGCTTTTTGGTCGGCGAGACCTTGAAAAGCCGTCAATGCGAGTGCCGTACAGGCAGCAAGGGATGTAAATAATCTCATTTCACTCGTATGTTAGATTGTTGTTGATAATCGAATCAGATAACAAAGTTAATAAAAAATTTGCGTTCCTACGAATTATTAACTCAAAAAGATTGCATTCGCAAGATACTACCCTCTCAAGGCAGTATTCACAAGATGCAACCAAAAAAGGTTGCATTCACAAGACGCAACCAAAAAAGGTTGCATTCA
>CAYNPB010000214.1:0-4347 GCA_964399005.1 uncultured Sangeribacter sp. | reverse complement strand
ATGCCTTGTATCAGGAGGGAGTCGGGGGCATGGACTTCGCAGCCTGGGGTCGGGTCGATGCCGAATTCGGTGATCTCTCCTTTCGGGGATGCCATAGGGCATGCTGAGAACCGTACGCCCCATCCTATGGGCATCTCGGAGTTGAAGGGGAGTCCTCCGCCTCCTCCTGTCTTAGCACCGATGATGTAGACGTTGGGGAGGGTCTTCATGACGGAGACGAAGTCGTTGGCAGCGCTGAAGCAACTGCGGTTGGTCAGCACGGCAACGGGACGGTTGAGGTAGGCTATGCGTTGGGTAGTGTCGCATGGCTCGTAGAAAATCTCGTATGGAGCGGAAAAATCGTTGTGGCCCGGACCTGTCTTGTGGCGGATGAAACCGCCGGATACTTTGTGGTCGATAAGTCGGCTCACGAGGGTCTTGATATTGGTCAGATTTCCGCCTCCGTTGTCGCGGATGTCGATGATGAGTCCTTTGCTTTTATAGAGGATTGCAAGTATATAGTCGAGGTTGAGATCGCCTATATCGTAGGAGAAAGAGGGATAGTACATATATCCGACAGAGTCGGGTAACATCTTATAGGAGATGCCGGAAGTCTGGAAATATTCGAAATTGAGGTAGTTTTCCTGGATAGTACGCAAGCGGAAGTCCTGAGGGTAGTCGCTCCACCAATTACGGTAGTAGGAGGTGTTGAAAGCAGATATGAGGTTGACGTGTCCGTCTTTCAGCTCATCAAGCATAGCTGAGCATATGTTGAAGAGCTGAACGTATTGGGTGTCGTCTTTGACGAGAGGCCGATATTTGAGATAGACCGAATCCCAATTGAGTCCTTTTTCATCGAGGAAGCAGTAGTGCTCGTCGATGATTTTCCAGAGGTGGTCGAAATTGGCAATAGGGTCGTAGATATCTTTCAGATGCGAGTCGTCGACACATGAATGTGCAATCCCGCCAAGAATCAGGAATGACACCATCACAGGAAGTATCTTTAACTTAGTTTTCATTGATAAGGGAGTTGTGGGTATTAACACATTAAGGCAAAAATTGTAATATTATATGCCATTAACTATTCTGGCGACCCCATCAATCAATCTACTTTTATTGAAATTAATTAGGAGTCCGAGTTGCATTTTTGTAATTTTCAAATAAGTATAGAGTTGCTTATAGTATACAGGATGGTCATTTTCAGTAGCTTTTAATTCTAATATAATGGCATTTTCTACAATGATGTCTGCACGATAGGCTACTTCCAATTTATGTCCTTTATACACGCATGGAATCTCTACTTCTTTCTCAGCTTTTATATTTCTAATTCTTAATTCCTTAAGAAGCGCATCTCTATATGTGTTTTCAAGAAGTCCCGGGCCGAAATAGCTGTGGACCTCTATAGCTGCACCTATAATTTTTCTACTGAGTTCATTTAGCATTTCTTGCTTCATCACTTCTATTCTTAATATTCGCAAAATTAATCAAAATATTCTCTTTCTTCCAAATTTTTGGTCAATATTTTTGTATATAGCATTAATATTGTATCATAGCGAGTTTTTTGAAGATTCTCACGCATGTGTACAGAGCACTTGCTTATGTTCTTATCAAAAAAGATTTATCACGCAGAGGGGCAGAGGGCTCGCAAAGAGATCATCCTGAAATGAATCTTGCCAAAGACAGCAAAGGGCGCTGAGGCTCGCTTCGCATCCGCTCCGCATTGCATGTATGAGGCAGCTTCTGAAATTCTCCTGTGAATGAGTTAGCTTCGGGAAGTATCCTGCATAAGCGGCATCTCCAAAGCAATAGGTAATCTGCAATTAGGCAGCTTCGGGAAGCATCCTGTATGAATAGCGTCTCCAAAGCAAAAGGTAATCTGCAATGCGGAGCGAAGCGAGCGAGCCTCAGCGCTCTCTGCTGTCTTAGTCGTCAAAGCCTCAGTTTAAATATGAGCCTCTCCTCTGCGAGTCCTCTGCCCCTCTGCGTGAGATACACTCCAGAGCAGCCTTTAAGCTTAGCGAAGTATTCTCAAATTAAGGGAATTATCACGCAGAGGAGCATAGGGCTCGCAAAGAGATCATCCTGAAATGAATCTTGCTGAATCAATAGTCATCCTCCGCGAGCCCTCTTCGTCTTTGCGTGATGCTCTTTTCTTTGAAGATATCACGGTTTATGTCATTGGAAATCGTCGAAGAGGGTGGGCTCGATGGTTGGGGGATTTTGGGTGTCGGGGTCGGAGGGGGTGTCGTCGGCGTCATCTTCCGGGTTTTCGGTGGTCTCTGTCTGAGTCGGTGCTTCCGGTTCGGGCTGGCGGAGGGGTTCGAGCTCGGTGATTTCTCCGAGTTGGTAGGTAGTGATGCGTTTCCCCTTAGCCTTGAATCCCTTTACGGCGATGAATTCCTCCGCGTCAATCTCCAGTTCCGGACGCACGGCGTCGTTGCCTCCAAACGACACCTGCAGGCGAGGATATGGGGTGTCGGTGAGCAAAATCATGGTAGATTCCGGTCCGTTGCCTACGAAGCGCTGAGGATTCTTGGAGGGTTCGAATTCGAAGCGTTTCAGATAGGGATAGCCGAGCTCAGCATCGTTGAGAGCGAGCGTCCAGACCTTTCCCTTGATGTATTTCTCTATGCGGAGAATATTGTCGTCGTAGTGGTTCTCTTCCGAAAAACTTGTGGTGTAGAATTCGCCGTCTTTTGTGATGACAAGCACGAGGTCTTCGCCGAGGAAACTTCCGAGGTAGTCGCCGCGTCCGTCGTAGTTAAGGCGCAGCACATCTCGGTCAAACCATACGTCGCGCCCTCCGAGAGTGGAGGTGCCCTTCTTGTCGAGGGTAGCCGATTGGATTGAGAACTTGGTGACAAGGTTGCCGAGCGATTCCTTTCCCTTGATGTCGAGGGCTGCGAAATCCACAAGCACCTCACGGTTGCGCGGACGGCGCCCGTCAGGTCCCGGTTCATCTTTCAGAAGCACCTTGACCGTCTCTGCCTCCCCGTTGGGGTTGACCGTCATCCACTCGATGCGGCTTCCGGGTTCACCCTTCGTCATATTGTATTCCTTATCGCGTGTAAGGCCCGTGATGAAGAAACGTTTCTTATAGTAGATGCCACCTTTGCCGTTGCGGTAGATTACATTGTAGATCGTTCGCTTGTCGTTTTTCTTGAATAGACCCACATGAATCACCTTCTTGCCGACATATAGCTTTTCCTGCACCTTCGATATCTTGTAGGTGCCATCGCGGTACACCACGAGCACATCATCGATGTCGGAGCAAGTGAACTTGAATTCGGCATCCTTAAGTCCGGTGCCGATGAAGCCACCTTCCTTGTCGAAATAGAGGCGTTTGTTGGCTTCCGCCACCTTTGTAGCCACGATTGAGTCGAAACCGCGAAGCACGGTGCGTCGCGGGAATGCATGGCCGTATTTCTCTTTCAGATGCGTAAACCAACCGATGGTGTAGTCTACGATATGCTCCAGATTGTTGCGAAGTTCGGCAATCTGCTTGTCGAGAATAGCAATTTTCTCGTCGGCTTTCTCAGAGTTGAACTTCAGGATGCGTCCCATCTTGATTTCCCAGAGGCGCATGTAGTCGTCATGGTTGATCTCGCGGAAGAAAGAGGCCTTGAAAGGTTCGAAAAGTTCTGAAAGGCGTGCGATGGCAGCTTCCATATCGGCGGCGCGTTCGATCTGCTGATCCTTATACATGCGCTCCTCTATGAAAATCTTCTCGAGGCTGGCAAAAAGTTGGCTTTCGAGAGCCTCTCCGAGCTTGATTTCCAGTTCGCGGTGCAAAATAGCCTGCGTGCGGTCGGCAGAAAACTTCAGAACCTCGCTGACAGTGAGGAAACGTGGTTTTTTGTCCCAGATCACGCAGCAATTGGGTGAGATGGAGACTTCGCAGTCAGTGAAGCTATAGAGAGCGTCGATCGTCTTGTCGCTGGAGGCCCCGGGAGCAAGATGCACGATGATTTCCGCGTTGGCAGAGGTGTTGTCGTCTACTTTCCGCACCTTGATTTTCCCTTTTTCCATCGCCTTCAGGATTGTGTCGATGAGTGTGGCGGTGGTTTTGCCGAAGGGAAGTTCGCGGATTGCGAGGGTCTTATTGTCGATTTTCTCGATTTTCGCTCTCACCTTGATTTGTCCGCCGCGTGCTCCATCGTTATATCTGGAAGCGTCCATGAGGCCACCGGTCTGGAAGTCGGGGTAGAGGGAGAAGGGCTTTCCTTGCAGGTATGCTATGGCAGCTTCGGCAATTTCGTTGAAATTGTGGGGTAGTATCTTACTGTTGAGACCTACAGCAATGCCCTCCACGCCTTGGGCGAGGAGGAGGGGGAATTTGGCAGGGAGCGTGACGGGTTCTTTCTTTCG
>CAYNPB010000213.1:0-4347 GCA_964399005.1 uncultured Sangeribacter sp. | reverse complement strand
TCCCCTACCAGCGCCCCGTAGGCGGCCACGCTGTCTTCATCGACGCCGACAAGGTTCTCGACCAGGTTCCCAAGGAAGAGTTCCCCGCTCAGATGCTGACCATCCTCCTCTATCTCGAGGCCGGTGTCCGCGGCTGCGAAATCGGCTACATCCTCGCAGACCGTGATCCCATCACCCGCGAGAACCGCTTCGGTGGCAACGACTTCCTCCGTCTCTGTATCTGCCGTCGCACCTACACCAACAACCACATGGACGTGATCGCAGCCGCTCTGAAGAACGTCTACGACCGTCGTCACGAAATCAAGCACGGCGTGAAGATCGTATGGGAGACCGAGCTCATGCGCCACTTCACCGTTCAGCTCGAACCGATCACCGACTAATCCTAAACCAAGGAGACACCTAAAGGGCCGTCCGGAAAATTCCGGGCGGCCTCATTTTCTTCCTGAAGGATACACAAAAAAGCGCCCGGAAAATTCCGAGCGCTCATATTTTGTATATGTTCGGTCAGATTATTTCACCATCACTTTGCGTGAAGTGCCGTCAGACATGCGGACGATGTTGAGACCCTTAGTCATCTTCTCGAGACGCTGGCCATTGACGTCATAGATGCCTACGACCTCAGCTTCGCCCTCAGCGCCCTTAATATCCTTCACACCGGCCGGAGCCTTAGTGTCGATAACATAGGTTGCATAGTATGCGGGGCTGTCGTCGTCATAGTCGGTTGCATAGTATGTGTAACCTACGATATACTGACCGTCGGCAGAGAGGCCGGTCGGGATACTGAATCCATAATAGTCAGACTGACCGAGTTCATTATTGTAGTCTGCATAGAGATCCTTGAAGAACTTTGCCTGTGTCTCGCCGGCTTTCATGATGAATGAACCGTAGCAGCGGAAAACGGGCTGACCGACGCAACCGATAAAGGTACCGTCGTCTGTGATGCCGGTCGGATAAAGCCCTACACCATACATGTCTATTTCCTGAGCTTCGTCATAAATTATGACCTCTTTTGTTTCGGTATCATAGACCACGGGCACACTCATCATGATACGATCAGCCTCGGCATTGCTTTCGCCGATATTGATCTGACCCATAGATGCCACATAACGGCCGTTAGGGCTCATGTACAGATACATACCCGACAGAGCAAAGAGGGGCTTTGTGGGATCATCCAGATCCTTATCCTTATATTTAAGACAGCGGATCGGAAAGAAATCACACTCGTAAGTTCCGCCGACCTCGTTATATTTCCACAGAACGGGAAGTGTGAAGCTTCCGACGTGACCGAGGATGGTCTTGCGGTCGTCGCTGACGAACTTTGCGGTAGCACCACGCTGAGAAAGATCGAAGTAGTCGAACTCGTCTTCTGTCGGACGTACGAGAACTGTCCAGTCCACATCTCCTTTCATCATATAGGCGGCGTCTGATGCTACTCCGTTTTCGATTCCGCCCGTGTATTGAAGCGAACCCACATACATCTGACCATCGGCAGTGATATCCTCACCGAGCACGTAACCAACTCCTTCAGGAACCGGAAGGCGGGTAATTTCACCGTTGAAGTCATAGAGGAGCGCAGAGTAATCGAAGCCGATTGCCACACCGTTGTTGTCTACATGGCGAAGTTCTTCTCCACCATCTTCTTCGTAGATCTGATACTTGACCACGCCTGTTTCACGGTCAGCAACGAACATTCCCACGCCCTGATCGAACGCACCGCAGACATATTTACCGTTCGGAGAAATTCCGAGACCGCAAAGAGGAAGATCCCCAAACTGCGGGTTCTTCATATCTGATTCGAAAATCAGAAGTTGCTTCTGTTCAGCTCCTGCAGAGACGCAGAGCGCAAGAAGAAGCGAAGAAGTAAGAAGTTTTTTCATAATAGGGTAAGAGTCGGCTCTTCTATTATAAAGAGGAAAGGATGAGCCGGTGTGTCCTCACCTCGATGTGTTAGTTTTGTTTTCGGGTGCAAATATAATAATTTCCTTTCATATAAAAACACGTTCGCAGGCTAAAAATTTCGTCTCTCTCAACAGACGGTGAAATAATAAGCGTATAAGTTGTTTTTAACTTCTCTCTGAATTAAATAATACCCCGCTCGATTACACAATATTCATATAATAAACCATCTTTAAACTTTCTTTAGATATTTTGGACCTTGAGGTTTGCAGGTTCCTAATGTTCTCGGCTCCGCTAATCGTATGCCTTTCGATAAGACCCGTTCGGTAAAAAAAGAGACACCTTTAACTTTTTTTCTCCAAACGCTTTTTTAATCATCAAACTTTTATTAACTTTGGCGCGCCCTTAAGACACAACACTTGTCCTACTAAAAGATTTTTCCCTTACCTAATATTATAGGATAAGCGTTATCTCAAGCTTTAACTCAAAACAAATTAATCAATTAAACACCAAAGTAATGAAGAAAGCTTTACTCTCTGTTCTGATCGGTGCAGCCGCCTTCTCGGCGTCAGCCAATCAGTACACCTTGGTTTTCGACGGTGAAAACGACATCAACGGTCTCGTCCGCCAAACCACAACAGACAAGGCAGCCTGGGAGCTGGTCAAGGAATTCTCTTTCAAAGAGAGCGGAATAGACTTCTCAATCAAGTCTACGACTGAAACCGAAGGTGGATTTGCCCTTGTCAATATAGGAGCCCCCAATGCCGGTCTGGTTGTTTACGCGAGTCTCGCGAAGGCTACATGGCTTAATCCCGAGATCACACTGACAGTGCCGGGTGGAAACATCACTGCCGTGAAAGTCGGTATGTCGGGAACAGCAATGAGCTCCCTCGATGTTTCGTTTAACGGAACCGTACCCGAACCGATGAATGACGGTGCTCTCTGGATCTACAGTTGGGATGCGAACGGTGGAGAAGATGAGCCCACAACCGCGACCGAAGGCGACACCGAAACCATGACCATTTCGTTCAAGAACGAATGGTATCAGCGTTACATCCACTATATCGAGCTGACCTACACCGAAGATCTCGGCGGTAAGCAGGAATGCGGACTTGCCTTCAGCGAAAATTCCGCTGAAGCCATCTTGGGCAAAGAGTTCTCAGCTCCGGTGCTCTCAAACCCCAACAACCTGCCCGTTACCTGGTCGAGCACTGACGAAACTGTCGCTACAGTCAACGCCAACGGTGAAATTACCCTTGTCGGAGGAGGCACAACCTTCATCTCTGTCGTTACCGCAGGAAACGATAAATACGCAGCCGGAAACACCCGCTACGCACTTACCGTAATCCCCTCGGCCAAAAACGCAAAGGAACTCATTGAACTTGCGCCCGGCAACTTTGACCGTGTATATGTGGATTTCCCAGCAACAGTTTACTTCGGATATCTCAGTTTTGCCTACATTCAGGACCCGGAAGGTAACGCGGCCTGCTTCCGTAACACAAAGAATGACGGCAACACCAGCCAGAATGTCGTGACCATCTATGAGGCTGGCGACGTTATCCCGGCCGGATGGATCGCAAAGAACGACTTCAAATTCGAAACTGCAACTTGGGAAGGACTTCCCTCCAAGGTGGAAGAAACCGTTGAGATTGAGTATCCTCTCGTCGATAAAGTTTCTCCGGCAGACGCCAACAAAATCGTCATCCTCAAAAACGTAACCTTCACAACCCGCACTGCCGCAGGCAACAACAAGGTTTGGGGTACAACTCCCGACGGCACAGCCTACGAGTTCCAGGATACATTTGAAATTGACAGCCTTGGCCCCGACACATACAACGTTCTCTGCGCCGTTAGATATGCCAAGACCGGCGATACCGTTTACTTCTGGCTCGCTCCGATCAAATATTTGGAGATGTCGGCCGTAAGCGAGATCGAAGAGAATGGCACAGACGTCCGCTATTTCAATCTTCAGGGTGTGGAGGTAACCAACCCCGAAAACGGAGTCTTCGTTAAGATGAGCAATGGCAAGGCAAGCAAAGTCATTGTCAAATAAACCGAATTGTACACAATAGTTCAAGATCGATAAGGATTAACCCTGTATCATCTTGATCTGACCGGATAAAAAGAAAGGCCACCCCGAATCGCGGAGATTCGGGGTGGCCAATTTGTTATGCTATTTTGAGTTGGAAGTCGGAGAAGGATCTGACTTTTCTTCGGGAGAGGAGGGCGATAAGCCATCTGTTGGCTGAGGTCCCTGAACGGGCTGTCCCGGCTGGGAAGCCTCCGTGTCGTAGAAAGGATACGGGAGGCCATAGGCCTTTGGCTTCGGATCCGGGTTGCACATATAGCCTTCGAGGATTGTATCGCGGCCGGTGCTGTTTTCGAATACATAGAGCTTGAAGCGGTAGAGCATCACGGCGATGTGTTCGAAGAGGGCCGACTGGATCGCTT
>CAYNPB010000212.1:0-4439 GCA_964399005.1 uncultured Sangeribacter sp. | reverse complement strand
ATTTTTGTCGATCCTATTTTACCAAAATTTGACGGTGCAAAATTACCGATTACATGCTTGCTACTCAATTTGCTTTGGGGCGGAGGCTTAAGGGCGCACGCGGAGCGTGCTTGCTACTCAATTTGCTTTTGGGGGCGGACGCTTAATGGCGCACGCGGAGCGTGCTTGCTACTCAATTTGATTCGGGGCGGAGGCTTAAGGGCGCACGCGGAGCGTGCTTGCTACTCAATTTGAATTTTGGGCGGATTGATTTTAGGGGCGGACGCACGGGCCGTGCGTCCCTACCGGGAGTCGGGAAGCTTTTCGCAATACGCGATACGCGATACGCATTACGCTCCCCCTTTAGAGGGGATTTGTTAAAAAATGAGTTTTTCTTATACAAAACAGTTTTATAATACGTTATATAATTAAAGTAGATTGTTTAATTTTCAACCGCAATGATCGACATCTTTACCGCTGCAAAATACGTGACTCAAAGATATAGGAAGTCATTTGGATTGCCTCTGGATGAAATGAAGCTCCATAAATTGCTTTATTTCGCGCAGAGA
This sequence comes from uncultured Sangeribacter sp., assembly GCA_964399005.1. Classification (GTDB taxonomy): domain Bacteria; phylum Bacteroidota; class Bacteroidia; order Bacteroidales; family Muribaculaceae; genus Lepagella. Next base: position 3,891 of record CAYNPB010000212.1, on the reverse strand, counting down.
GAAAGCTTTGTGATGTTTGGTCAGCCCATGTTTGACAGCCAATTCGAGGCATGGAAGTATGGCCCGGTAATGCGATGCTTGCGTGGCCGCTCTTGGGATACAAATGAAGATCTTTTGACAATTCATCCTGAAATTCTATTTTATTTGCCTGTATTTGAGAAGGTGTTTGAATTATATGCCGCTAAGAACTCTTGGACCTTGAGCAGCGTGTCTCATGGAGAGTCGTGCTGGCAGAAGGCCAAAGATAGAGAAGCGGGATTTTCTGCGGTTGAAATTTTAACAGACGACATACGCCAAGATGCTGAGACCATAAAACTTCGCCGTCTTATATACTCCTGAGTCTCTGAATGAATATTAGTAAAAATCAACGCGAAATACTTGACAGTCTACAATGTGTCAGAATTTCAAGTCACCCGGACGCGATGAGATTGGTGGAAACTTTCAGCAATCCTAAGAATGAAGTATTGGTAGACTATATACAAGGTGATGCTTTCGATGATGACAGTTCAGGAAGAGCTGCATGCTATATTATTCTGGACAAAGATGATGATATCCTGTGTTATTTTGCTTTGAAATCCGGGCTGCTGTATGATGAATTCCAAGAATGGAAAGAATATGAAAAATACAAAAAGCTTAATAGTATTCTTAAAGATCGAATAGCTCGAACCAAGAGTGAAGATGCCAAACTCCTCCTTGCTGATAATGAGAGAAAACTTCAGGAAGCTAAAAACAATCTAAAAAAAATTGTAGGAATAATTGAGGCCTTTCCTTTACATAAACAAGTGGAGCGCTCTTATGCAGCCATAGAATTGAGTCATTTTTGTGTCAACGAAAAATATCGTGAAAAATGGCATAAGCTTGATTTTGGGGATAGGAATAGAATGGGAATAACCCTATTTTGGAATTTTATTGTCGATAAAGCCATTCAGGTTAGCCAATTGATAGGATGTGAGTATTTCTATCTTTTTGCGGCCGATAACACTCCTGACCATTTCCTTATTAACCATTATAAGGGTTTTATGGGTTTCAGAGAGGATTTAAAAGTATTAAGTCTTCAACCTAAATTTGATTTTAGATGCACATTCCTGTGCAATACTATTGATGCTTTCAAACTTGGAAGGGATAGTTTCTTCGACCATTTCAATGACATTGGATTGTAGGGTTCACACGGAGGGCACATGGAGGGGCTTATCACGCAGAGGGCGCTGAGGGGCAGAGGGCGCTGAGGAGTTGGGGCTGCTACTGTTTGGATTTTTATTGATTGGCAGGCAACGCGGATGGCTTGCTTCGCCGCCTTTCTCGCTGAGGCGAGCGGATTTTCGCGGATTTTTTTAATTTTTTGCTTCTGAAATGCTCTCGAGGGGCTTCGCGACGGTGGCTGGCGCACGCGGAGTCGGGCTGAGCATCGCTTCGCTTGCTTACGCGGATAGCTTCTGTAAGCATCTTTTTCAATTGCATATAGCCTTTCTCTTATCAAATGCACCATCCGCGATTGCAGGCGAAGCCGCTGCTCAGCTCATGTCCGCGTGCGCAAGCCCGAGTCGCGAAGCCTAAAAGAAGCATAAATTCAAAAAATCCGCGATCTATCCGCCACATCGGCGGAAAAGGCGGCGAAGCTAAGCCATCCGCGTTGAGATTAAATTGCTTCACATCTAAAATTAGAGTGCATAAGACGATTAAGGGCGCACGAGTAGCGTGCTTGCTACTCAATTTGCTTTGGGGGCGGACGCACGAGCCGTGCGTCCCTACCAGGACTCGGGAAGCTTTTCGCGATACGCATTACGCGCTACGTACCCCCTTTAGGGGGTTTGGGGGCTGAGATTTGGAGATTTGGGGGATTTTGATTATCTTTGCGGATATAATGTTTTTAATCTCGGAATAAGTGACTGATCTGCATATTGCATACCGGACGTTTTTTGGGAAGGGGGATGCACTCTACCAGCTCTTTTCCCCTTACCGTATTTGCCCCCTCGGGGCTCATGTCGACCACCAACATGGGCTGGTGTCGGGGTTTGCTTTCGATTCCGGTATCGATTTTCTTTTCTCCGCTACCGATAACGGTAAGGTGGAGATGGCATCCCTCTCGTTTGAGGGACTGATGACGCTCAACGTGCAGCGTCCGGTGGAAGAAAGACAAGGAAACTGGGGTGATTACCTGCGTGGTGCGGTTTGGGCTCTGCAACAGGATTTCCACCTGACGAAGGGTATACGGGGGATCGTGAAAGGGTCGATGCCCATCGGCGGTCTTTCTTCGTCGGCAGCTTTGCTCTGCGGTTTTGTGATGGCGCTTGACAAGGTGAATCATCTTGGACTGACGCGCCAACAGATTATAGAATATGCTTCACGTGCAGAACGCAGCTATGTAGGACTCAACAACGGCATTCTTGATCAGGCTTGCGTTGTGCTTTGCGAAGCGGATAAACTTCTCTACCTTGACACCCGGACTGGCGACTATAGACTCATACCGTTTGGAGGAGAGAATCCGAAACCTCTTCCATTCAAGCTTGGGATTTTCTTTTCGGGTGTGACCCGAAAACTGACCGGTACTGACTACAATCTGCGTGTGGCCGAGTGCAAGACGGCGGCTTGGATCATGCAGGCGTATGAGGATGAGCCACTTCATGAGTTTGAAGACACAAGGCTGCGGGATGTGGAGGAGTCGGTGTTCGAACGACATGAGAAGGATATGCCGGCTCGGTTTGCGCGGCGTGCACGCCATTTCTATACGGAATGCGACCGCGTGACGGATGGCGTGAAGGCTTGGGAAAATGGCGACATCGAGGCTTTCGGGCAACTGGTGTTTGAGAGTTGTGAGAGCTCCATGAACAATTACGAGTGCGGAAGTCCGGAGCTGATTGAGATTTATAATATAATGAGGGAGACTGAGGGAATCTATGGCGGACGTTTCTCGGGAGCCGGTTTCAAGGGAGCTTGTATTGCGCTCGTGGATCCGACGAAGGAGGAACAGATACGCCAGACAGTCACTGAGAAATATCTTGCGAAGTATCCGGAATATAAGGATACATTCGAGATATTTTTCTGTAATCCTGCGAATGGCGTAGATTTTCTTTAGTACGTAACGCGTATTGCGTAGCGCGTGGCGCGAATGAATTAGACTAAAAAATGAAGAATATTGTGATTGCGGCGGGGTATGCCACAAGGCTTTATCCGCTTACTGAGAATTTTCCGAAGCCTCTGCTGAAGATTGGGGAGAGCACCATACTCGACCGTATGATGCGGGATATTGACGATATTCCGGAAGTGACGGAGCATATCGTGGTGACAAACCATCGTTTTGCACCGATTTTCGAGGAGTGGAAAGCAAATTCCCACTATAAAAAACCGATCAGGATCATTGATGACGGAACTACGGATAATGACAATCGCCTCGGTGCGGTGCGCGACCTTCTTCTTGCCATTGACACCTGCCTGGTAGATGATGACATCATGGTGCTTGCTGCCGACAATATCCTTGATTTCTCATTGAAGGGATTTGTGGAGTATTTCAAGGGGAAAGGAACGTCTGTCATCATGTGTCACCATGAGCCGGAGCTTAAGAAGCTGCAGCGTACAGGAGTGATCGCAGTAGACGAGAATATGCGTGTACTCGAGATGCAGGAGAAGCCGGAGAAGCCGGTATCGAACTGGGCCGTGCCCCCTTTCTATATATATTCAAAGAAGGATCTTCCGCTCATCAAGGATTGTATGGAGCATGGTTGCGGATATGATGCGCCGGGCAATCTTGCTCATTACCTGACGGACGTAACGACGCTTCACGCATGGCCTATGACGGGGAGCCGGTTTGATATCGGATCGATGGATTCTTATCTGGAGGCGCAGGAGAAATTCTGATAAGGGTCAAGAACCAAGAGTCAAGAACCAAGGGTCAAG
>CAYNPB010000211.1:0-4443 GCA_964399005.1 uncultured Sangeribacter sp. | reverse complement strand
GAAGATTAATAAAAAGAATGATATTTTTTGTTTTATTTGTAGATTTTTGAATTCGGAAATAAGTTTAAACAACTTCAAATGAAAACTATCATAATAGCCGAGGCCGGAGTCAACCACAATGGAGACTTCGAGACCGCCAAGAAAATGGTAATTGCCGCCAAAGAGGCAGGAGCCGACTACGTAAAGTTCCAGACTGCAGTGCCGGAACTCGTAATCTCTGAATTTGCCGAACAAGCTGAATACCAAAAGGAAAATACCGGAATAGTTGAATCGCAACTTGACATGTGTCGTCGCATTCACCTCCCTTTATCTGCATATAAGCCACTGAGTGATTTCTGCAAGGAAGTTGGGATCGGATTTATGTCGACACCTTTCGACCTCACTTCAATCGACGTGCTAACTGAAATTGGACAAGACTACTTCAAGATACCCTCGGGTGAAATAACCAATCTCCCTTACCTGAGGAAGATTTCAGAAAAGGGTATTCCCGTGATTCTTTCCACCGGAATGGCTACCATTGATGAAGTGGAAGAAGCCATCAAAATACTAATTGGAGAGCATCCTTCCACTCCGGAAGGATTCAAGCCTACACTAAAACGAAGTGACATAACAGTGCTTCATTGCAACACTCAGTATCCAACTCCATACAGAGACATTAATCTCCGCGCAATGCAGACCATGGCAGATGCGCTGGCAGTCAAGACAGGATTCAGCGACCATTCCTTGGGAATCGAGGCGCCGATAGCGGCCGTAGCCTTGGGAGCATGTGTGATAGAGAAGCATTTCACATTATCGAGAGAAATGGCTGGCCCGGATCACAAGGCTTCACTCGAGCCGCAGGAACTCAAAGCGATGGTGGCGTCGATACGCCATATCGAAGAAGCCCTTGGCGACGGAGTGAAGAAAGTGACAGAATCGGAACGCCCCAACATAGAAATAGCGCGTAAGAGCATTGTGGCTATCAAGCCAATAAAGAAAGGTGAGACTCTTACGGAAGAGAATATATACGTGAAGCGTCCCGGCAACGGTGTGTCGCCCATGATGTGGGACCAAGCTATCGGGACTAAAGCAATACGCGACTTCAAACCGGATGAACTGATAGAACTATGATAGCAATAGCCACATCCACACGTGCTGACTGGGGACTTCTTTCACCGCTTGTAGAGGAGATGAAGCGCCGCGGAATAGAATATCGAGTCTTAGCATCCAACATGCATCTCATACCCAAAATGGGGATGACTATAGAAGATATCCGAAAAACCGTAGACAATCCAATAGAATTGCCTACGGCGGCCTCCAATATATCCGAAACGTTGGCAAAGAGCACGCAGATGTACGGGGAATGGTTTGCTACTAATCACCCTGATGCAGTTGTCATTCTTGGCGACAGATATGAGATGCTGGGAGTGGCTTCAGCTGCGACAATCAACGGCATCCCTATCATCCACATCGCGGGAGGAACCGTATCGGAAGGGGCGATGGACAATGCCATACGCAATGCCATATCCCAACTCGCTTCGCTTCATCTTACAGAGACTGAGAAATGCGCCGACCGACTTGAAAAGATGGGAGTCAATAGAGAAGACATCGTAGTGACCGGAGCCATCGGGGTATGGAATGCTCTCAACGTGCCACTCATGACAAGAGATGAACTTGAAGAATCGCTGGAAAGAAAATTGCCTGAGAAATTTTTTGTAGGCACGCTTCATGCAGCAACTCTCGACACTATGACTCCCGAGAAGCAGATGGAGGAATTCCTGGCAGGCATTGAAGCCTACATGGAAGTGCGACCGGGCTATGGAGCGATACTTACATATCCTAACAATGACACCGATCCTGCACCCCTTATCGCTCAACTGAGGGATTTTGAGGAGAGTCATCCGGAGAGCATCATTGTGGTCCCATCTCTCGGGATGCGCCGCTATCTATCCGCAGTGGCTCTTTCGGAGGGAGCAATCGGCAACAGCTCAAGCGGCATAGTGGAAGTAGCTTCATTAGGGGTGCCAACGCTTGATGTAGGTATCCGGCAGAACGGAAGGGAACGCGCGGTGAGTGTGATCCACTGCGATGCCACCCGGGGAGCCGTATTGACCGCCCTATCCGTCATCACAACAAAGATGATAAAGGAAATTGCCGCAAAAAAATCAAATCCATATTTTCAGCCCAATACTCCTGCAGTCATGGCTGATGCCATCTTATCAAGATTCAAATGAAGACATTATATCTAATTCCGGCAAGAGGGGGAAGCAAGGGGATTCCGGGGAAAAATATCAAGCCATTTTTAGGGAAGCCGCTAATATGCCATGCGATAGATCAGGCACGCGAAGCAGGAGCTGACGATGCAGACATCTGCGTAAGCACGGATTCGGAAGAAATTCGTAAGGTGGTGGAGGATTATGGGCTCAAAGTGCCTTTTATGCGTCCGGACAGTCTGGCGACGGACACTGCCGGAACTTATGGGGTGATCCTTCATGCCCTTGATTGGTATAAGGAGCATGGCATGGACTATGACCGTGTGGTACTTCTTCAGACCACTTCCCCACTACGCCGCGCAGAAGACATCATGGGGGCAGTAGAGGCATGGAAACCGGGGATTGACATGGTGGTCAGTGTATGCGAGGCTGCCACTAATCCCTACTATAATGCTTTCGAGACTGACAGAGAGGGGAACCTGCATATAAGCAAGGGAGACGGGCACTACACCCGGCGACAGGATGCGCCGAAAGTATGGGAATATAACGGGGCTGTATATGTAATGGATACCGCATCCCTGCGCAAGATGCCAATGTCTGATTTCCCGGTGCGTCGACCTTACGTAATGCCTGCTGAGAGGTCGGTCGATCTTGATACACCTGCAGACTGGATTCGGGCCGAGCAGCTTGGCTCTAATTTAATTGAGAATTGAGAATGGAGAATTGAGTACTTGGAATTTGGAATTGAGAATTGAGAATCTTTAATGTGAATTGGGGATTATTGGAGATTTTCAGACTTTGGGGAATGACGACGACGTCGGCGTGAATAGCGCTTGCGATGCTCGTCGAGCATCGCACGATGTCGGGCGGCACGTTCCCTCTTACGGGCAGCCTTTTCATCTTGCTGCTGCTTCTGATGTGCATTATGAGCTTGCTGGCGCTGCTGCCGTTCTTTCTTGACCCGGGCTTCATCTCTCCCTTGAATGATACGCTTCACATCATCGGCCAAATCCCTGTCGACTCCCATATGTTTCAGAAGTCTTGCAGCCATCAGGCCTCCGATATGCTCATGACGTGGATAACGCATCACTCCGGACTTGTCGCGAACAGCCGCCCGCAGCATACCTATGTTGCCGAAGAACGCAGCCAGACGTTGCGCTTCATCGTCAATGCCCTCTTGCTCCAGACGAGCGACAGCCTCAACAGCAAGCTGCAACAATGACTTGTCGCCCGGTTCGGGCACGAACGCAGCCATCTCACGCATGATCTGATTCATATAGTTAAGGCCACCGATCTCGACAAGCACCCCTAAAGAATCTTTGACATTCTTGCCAAACAGCATCTTGCGGAACTCTCCGCTCCAGCGTTCGCGTGAAACTATGGCGAGTCTCTCCACACTATGCTTTAAAGCCTCCATTGTGGCTTCATCTATCTTCCATCCGAAGCGCGCTGCAAAGCGTAAGCATCGCAATATACGCACCGGATCGTCGTCAAACGTCTCATAAGGGTCGAGTGGAGTACGGATTACACCTTCCCGAATGTCGTGAATGCCACGGCCTGTCATGTCGAGAATCTCTCCGGTCTTTATATTGCGATAAAGGGTATTTACCGTAAAATCACGACGGAAACAATCTTCTTCAATTGTGCCGTTGACCACTTCCGGGCAACGACTGGTCTTATCAGTATATTTTTCGGCACGAGTCTGCACCACCTCAATTTCCTCTTCAGGGAATTTACGCAGTCGAAGCTTAGCAGTCCCAAACTTTCGGAAAAGAGTCGGGGCATCCACCAAATACTTATGTCTAAGGAGCCACATGGCAAACTTCACGCCACCATCAGGGAGATCAACTGCTATGTCAACGTCGTGGATAGGAGCCCCGAGAATCTCATCACGCACGCAGCCCCCTACAGCATAAAGGTGACCGTCCCACTTGGTGCCTTCACTTATGCTGCGGAAATATTCAAGAATATTATGATATGTAGAGTCTGTCATAAAGCGTCAATTCGATTGAATAGGCTGAGGCTGAATCTTCTTAATATGCTTTATCTGCCATGCGAGCATAAACCCTGCCACTATAGTGGAGAGGAAGTCGCCGATGGGGAAACAAGACCATACTCCATCGAGCCCGAACATCGGAGGGAGAATCATAAGGGCAGGGATAAGGAAGATCACCTGGCGTGTCAGCGAAAGGAATATAGACTTCGTAGCCATTCCAAGCGATTGGAAATAATTGGTGACCACAACTTGGAA
>CAYNPB010000210.1:0-4449 GCA_964399005.1 uncultured Sangeribacter sp. | reverse complement strand
AAAAACTTGCACATTATTATAGAATGCGCAGAGAGCGCAGAGGAGCAGAGGATTCGATTGAAGAAGCTTCGCGACTCGATTATTGCAAGCTCGCAAAGCAGTACGGGCTGCTTCGCATCGCCCGGAGGGCGCAGAGAATTAGCGCAGTTCCTGCGCTATAAGATTGCAAATCAAAATATTTAAAAAGGCGATACTTCAATAATTAACGTATCATCACAAAAGCCATCTCTTTGAAGGCGTAGGTGCGATGCGTGCCATCTGCAAGACGGAGGGTTATCGGGCCATGTGAGGCGATATCTTCGATTTTTGCCATAAAGTTTTCTCCGGTTGCTGTGTCAGAAAATGGATGCATCCGGCCGTCACCTCGCCATAGATTGCTCATGAATTCCTTATGAAGCGCGGTGCGTGCCTCCTCAGTACGGATTAATTCGAGCCGACATTCCATGATCTCCGCTATTTCTTTCTCCAGAAATGGCAATTCATATTTCTTCCGCGTTATCTGCCACATTGACACGGGATTAGGCGCATCGCTCAGAAATTCTTGTTGATTGACATTGACTCCTACCCCTATGACGGAATTAGATACGTATCCACCCATCACAGAATGACGTATCAATATGCCGCAGATCTTCTTATCTCCTACATATATATCGTTAGGCCATTTCACTTTTGCTTCGATTCCATGCTCTCTTAAGAAGTCCACTACAGCAAGAGCAACAGCTTCCGACATTGCAAACTGTGCCATCGGAGGAAGCTCAGAGGGTCGGAAGAAGATTGAGAAAGTAAGGTTTTTTCCTGGTTCCGATTCCCACGAATTGCCGCGCTGACCTTGTCCTGCGGTCTGGGTATGAGCAATAACCATCACAGGAGGTGTGAGATTAGGTGCCTCCCGCATTATGTAGGCATTGGTGGAGTCAACCTCCCGGATCTGAATTATTTCCATGTTATGTTTAGTAAAATAGAGCTGACGCACGTGCCGTGCGTCCCTACCAGGTCAATTGAGTGAGATTCGTCGTGAGTGGTCGGGTAGCTCGTCAATCTCAACAAAGAGAGTATCTTCAGGAAGGATGTCTTCTATGTTCTCGGTCCATTCCATCAGGCACAGATTGCCACTGTCCCAGTAGTCCTCAATCCCAATGTCATACGCCTCTGCTGAAGAATCAAGTCGGTAGAAGTCGAAATGATATACGGTCTGTCCGGTCTCTGACGAATGATATTCGTTTGCGATTGCAAATGTTGGAGACGATGCCTCATCATCCATTTTGAGCTGCCGCATCATCTCCGCCACAAGAGTTGTCTTGCCGGCACCCATCTTGCCTCGAAGCGCGACAATACGCCTCTCCCCGATCGCATCAAGGAGCTCAGTTGCTGCCCGTGGCAGATCCTCCATATCTTTTATGATGATATCCATAATTATTCAGAAATATTAGAATTACAATATTTATAACAATGAAGTTGTTTAAACTTATTTACAAATTCAAAAATAAATAAGGAGAATTTACTCAGCTTCAACTCAAAAGGATAGCAAAATCGATTAAAAAGTTGACTATTATTATTTTTTTCGTTATCTTTGCGGAATGAAGTAGTTAAATTGATTTTACCGAATTCAATCTCTAATCAATAAAGAACAACAATGAATCATCAATTAAGAATATATTGGCTCATACTTTTGACGTTGTCCACTTTGCAGATTTGCATGGCGGCCAAGGATAAAGGCTTACCCCAATTTTATGAAGAATACGTTGGTGGGACAAAAAAATATGGATTTGTCACAGACGATGGGCGTCAAACTGGTGCCATCTTCGATTATGCGAATCCTTTTTCCAAAAATGGACTTGCCCTTGTTTCTTATGGCAGTCGCTACGGATTCATAAACACCAAGGGAGAATATTTTATAGAAGTGGGGCTACGGGATGCTCGTCCCTTTGGAGATTTCAGGGTGACTGCTATAAAAATCAAATCAAAATGGGGCTTAATTAACGATAAAGATAATGTATGGGTCTTGAAAGACATATTCGATGATATTGAAAGCTTCCAGCCCAATGGTTTGGCTATAGTTAAATACGAAAAGAAATATGGTCTTGTCGACACTCTTGGCAACGTAGTTCTACCGGTCATTTATGACAAAATTGAAAAATTTGACAAAAATGGTTATGCCTATATAAAGAACGATAATAAAATAGGCGTTGTCGACAAACGAGGGCGTGCCATTATTCCCGCTGAATACAAAGATAAGAAAAAAGCCATGGCTGCCGCTATAGAGTTAAAGTCTAAAATTGGGAAACCTTCTGAGATTTCTCTTGCAGACATGGTAGCACAGACTCGCAAAGCCGATGATATGAATTCCGAGCAAGTCCGCAATGAGGAGGAAGCCAAGCAGCTCGCTGAGCAAGCCCGCAAGGAGGAGGAAGCTAAGCTGCTCGCTGAGCAAGCCCGCAAGGAGCAAGAAGCCAAACTGCTCGCTGAGCAAGCCCGCAAGGAGGAGGAAGCCAAGCTGCTTGCCGAGCAAGCCCGCAAGGAAGAGCAACGTCAGGCTGAAGCCCGCAAGCGACTGGAAGAGACACCTACTCTCAAAAACTATATTGCCGCCCAATTGGGAGATTGGAATGATTATTTAGCTGCCCAGAATCTCAATCTTCCTTCAGAAGAGGAAATACGTAGTTTAATAGAGGAAGAAGTCGGCAAATGGCAGGTAAAGGGTGAATTCGAACCTACAGCAAAATGGAAAGAAAGAGTAAATGAAACTACAAGAACCGCCAAAATCAACGCTATGGCTGACAGCATATTCTCAGTCAACTCAAAAAGCGTTGAGGCTGTTCGTGCTGAATACCGGAAAAAATACGAGGCTCTTGCCGACAAATACTGCGCAGGAATAGCTGAGCAGTTCGCATCCCAGACTCTTGAGATAAAGCCTTACGATGCCGATAACGAGACTTTCCTCATAAGCACTTCCGATTTTGGAGATTTTCTCCTGCCCGTCCCGCTTGACGAGGCTCCCGGATTCAAACAAGAATGGGACAAATGGAAATCTGAAGCTATTGCTTCTTTCGTGCCAAACGGTGAGGATGTAGTGCTGAAATCAGTCAGCATTGGCAAATATAAATATGACAGCGACATGAACGCCACCTACGCGCAAGTTGACGTAGAATACAACTTCCGCCCCGTCGATGTGGCACAACTAAACCGACGCCTCGATGGCGGCCAGGATATAGCAATGAATTCCACCTCCAGTGCTAATGCCGGCTCAAACAAAAGTTTCCAAACTGAAAAAATCAAGATATCAGCTGGCAACACACCTGACACCGACATAAACATTCCGGAAGGGATCTCCTCTGAAATCCCAACTTTTGCAGTGGTGATCGCTAATGGAGACTATCAACATGCTTCTAAAGTGAGTCATGCTGAAAACGATGGCAAGGTGATGTCTCAGTATCTGACAAAAACACTCGGAATTCCGGAAAGTAATGTGGCTACCTTCATCAATGCCACCTACGGACAGATGGCATCAGCATTTTCCATTCTCCAAGATATCGGCGACGCATTCCAAGGAAATGATTTCAATATCATATTCTATTATGTGGGCCATGGCCTCCCTGACGACGAAGGGAAAAAATCTTATATTCTCCCTGTCGACATTGATCCCAGACAGGTTTCAATCTGTATGCCTCTTGAAAAGATTTATGCCGATTTAGGCAATTTAGGAGCTAAGAATGTCACCGTAATGGTCGACGCATGCTTCAGCGGCACCAATCATGGCGAAGGTATGCTTATTCCACAATCCATGGGAGTGGCAATGAAGCCTAAAAAAGCTGATCCTGTAGGCAATATGATCGTGCTCGCAGCTACAGAAGGCAACGAAACTGCTTTCCCCTATGAAGAAAAAAGTCATGGTCTTTTCACATATTGGATCTTGAAAAAACTTCAAGAGACATCAGGAAAAGTCACTTTCGGAGAATTAAGCGATTATGTAATTGAAAATGTTAAGAAGACTTCTGTGACAGTCAACCGCAAACCTCAGACACCGACAGTGGCCACCTCACCTCAACTTGCCTCTACTTGGCGCAATCTGAAGTTCGGCAATTGATATCTTAACATTTTTTTGAATAGAAATAGCCCTATATCTCGAAAAAATACGTTATATATGTAGGATGGTTTGAATATCATCTTTTCTTAACTGAACACCCAAGATAAGAACAACTAAAAAACATACTCAATAAATGGCAAATCAGGAACTGAGCGAACAGGAAATCGTAAGACGCAACAGTATGCAGGCTCTCCGCGACCGCGGCATCGAGCCTTACCCGGCAGCAGAATATGTAGTGACAGGCCACAGCGAAGAAATCAAGGAAAATTTCAAGGATGATGCCGAGCGCCGTGAGGTGTGCGTGGCAGGGCGCATCATGAGCCGCCGCATCATGGGCAAGGCCTCTTTCGTGAGCCTTCAGGATG
>CAYNPB010000209.1:0-4479 GCA_964399005.1 uncultured Sangeribacter sp. | reverse complement strand
ATTCTTCACAAAATTACAAAAAAATCATCACATAGGCAAACAATGTAGCCAGTAGGCTTTACAAACTAACCTCTTCTTCCAACTATCCCTAAAATTCCATCCGAATATTTTTCAGTTTGACTGCAATTTACGCAATTAACGCAGGGAACGCAGAGGAGCAGGGCACACTGGGAATCCTGTAATCATCTCTATTGGCAAGATTTAAGGTCGAATAGTCTCTAAAATGCCAAATACTTGCCGATATCGGCAAGTATTTTAATATTACTCCTTGTATTTTATTCTGAAATTTGCAAGTAGAATTTTGAAATTATCCTGTGCAGTTAAGCATGTATCCATTAGGTAGCCCTTAATATTGGGCCAGTTTCTTAGCCCATTGTAATAGAACATTTTTAGTTCGTCTGTTATAATGAATGGCACATATCCTAAACGCAGGCATTCACGAAACATGATTAATCGTCCGACTCGTCCATTTCCATCCTGAAAAGGATGAATGGCTTCAAACCTCTGATGAAAATCAATTATATCTTCAAGGGTAGAAGCTTTTTTTGAATTATATTCCTTAAGAAGAGATTTTATTTCCTTGCGGACATTTTCAGGTTTAGTCGTTTCATTTCCTCCCACCTCATTGGGCAGTTTCTTGTAATCTCCTACTCTAAACCAGCTTTTGCGTTCGTCTGATGTTCCTGATTTCAATAGAAAATGAAGATGCTTGATATAGTTTTCTGTTAGTTTGTAATCTGTTTCATCTATAATATAATCGATAGCTCGGAAATGATTGGAGGTTTCTATTATATCGTCTACATTTAGAATGTCATCTATGATACCAATAGTGTTGGTCTCAAAAATGTAGCGTGTCTGATCGTGTGTGAGCCTACTACCCTCTATATGATTAGAATTATAGGTTAGGTCTATTTGTACACGATGGTATATTCCACCTTTTGTTTTCCCGGCTTTCTGCTCTCTTAGAGCTGTCAACAAAGGGGATATGTTGTTCTTCCTATTTTTATTATATAGTTCCGCGTCAGCAGGGATGCTCCAGGTTTTTCCAACGAGGAAAGCTCCTGCTATTTTCCCTTGGGCACAATAATTTCTGGCAGTTCGTTCTGAAACACCATGAGCTTCAGCCCACTTTTTTACTGATATGTAATCCATCTTATCGGCAAGAATTTAATTAAAATTTTAATGCAAAGATAGTAAAACTTGCCGATATCGGCAAGTTTTTGGAGGTATTTCAAGTATTTTTGGAAATAATTTCGTTTTTTTCCGAATTTTCGGAAAACAAGTCAAACAAGCAATTGTTCTCCTCATAAGTTGCTGACTAATAGAGTAGTAAGAGTCTGTCTCGGTGTATCCTCGCGCGTGTAAGATAGCTAAACCTAAGCCCCTTATCCGATTCATATCAGTCAATTGCCGAGGAAATCCTTCACCATCTACCTAAGAAGGGTAGAACGAAAAAAGGAGGACAACCAAAAACGGTTATCCTCCTTCTGAGACAGTATCTTAGTATTTTTCTTAAATGGATTTATTATTTAGCTATTTTCTTAGTCTTGGAACCTTGACGAACGATGTAGAGACCAGATGGGAGATTCTTCACTTCATCTGTAGAAATGCCATGAGCCACCTTTACACCGTTTATTGTGAAGATTTCTATTTTTGAGGACTCAATTCCTAAAACACTTTCAACTGCATTTGCTTCTGTGACTGTCACGGTGCAAGATTCAGTGTGAGGAATATCGTAGTTGTCGTAAACTGTATAGTAAATGACTGCATTTCCTGGAGCAACTGCTGTCACCTTTCCGTCTTCGACAGTTGCGATTGCAGGGTCAGAACTTGTCCATTCTTCTACACCTATTGTCACATCGTTGTCTTTTACAATAGTAGCTGTAATGGTGGCTTTTTCTCCTACAGATAGATCCATAGTATGGACATCAAGAGAAACATCAAAAGCCCCCATTTCTTTGAAATCAGTAAAATATGTCCATCCGTTGGCATATATATAAGACTCCCTACTCCCCTTAGGAATATTTATTTCAGCATAATATGGAACAGATCTAAACACATCTTTATCAATCTTTTGGGGGTAAGGATTTAAATCAACTATTTTCACCAGTTGATAACATCCCAAAAAAAGTTCTTTTTCAAAATTCATAATGTTTTTTGAGATAATCACTGTCTCAAGACTATTGCAACCATTGAATGCTCCCCAACCAATACTTGTCACGGAGTTAGGGATAGTGACAGATATTAATCTCCAACATTCACTAAAGGCATGATCTCCAATACTTTTTACAGAATTTGGAATAGTAATTGACATCAGACTGCTACAACCCGAGAAGGCACTGTTACCAATACTTGTCACTGAATTAGGAATATCGACCAATATCAGACTGCTGCACTTGGAGAATGCACTCCTGTCAACACTTGTTACAGAATTGGGAATAGTGACCGAGGTAAGAATCCAACAATCTGAGAAGGCACCAATGCCAATACTTGTTACAGAGTTAGGAATAGTAACAGAGGTCAGATTCTTACAACCCGAGAAAGCAAACTCTCCGACACTCGTCACAGAAGTAGGAATTTCATATTTTGTTTTTGCACCGGGACATTGGACCAATTCTGTTTTATCTCTGTTGAAAAGAACTCCATTAACTGACGCATAATACTCATTTCCCTTCTCTACAAAGATATCAGTCAGATTGTTGCAATGGCTGAAGGCTCCACCGATAATGCTTGTCACGGAATTAGGAATAGTGACAGAGGTCAGATTGTTGCAACTACTGAAAGCACCACTGCCAATGCTTGTAACGGAACTAGGAATAGTGACAGAGGTCAGATTGTTGCAACTACTGAAAGCACCACTGCCAATGCTTGTAACGGAACTAGGAATAGTGACAGACGCAAGGCTGCTGCAATTGCAGAAGGAGTTATTACCGATAGTTGTGACGGAATTCGGTATATTTATGGAGGTCAATCTCTCGCAAAAATTGAATGTACCCAAGCCAATACTTGTCACGGAATTTGAGATAGTGACAGAGGTCAGGCTACTGCATCCGGAGAAGGCAAACTCCCCAATGCTTGTCACGGAATTTGGGATAGTGACAGAGGTCAGGCTACTGCAATCGGAGAAGGCACTATCTCCTATACTTGTCACGGCGTTAGGGATGGAAACAGCGGTAAGGGAAATGCAATTCGAGAAGACAAAATCGCCAATACGTGTCATGGAGTTAGGGATGGTTACAGAGGTCAGACTGCTGCAACACCAGAAGGCCCAATCACCAATATATGTTACGGAATCGGGGATGGAGATTGAGTTCATACTGTTGCACCTCGAAAAGGCATAATCACCAATATATCTCACGGAACTGGGGATACTTATTGAGGTAAGACTACTGCAATCGGAGAAGGCACTTTTACCAATGCTTATAACAGAGTTTGGAATATCACATGAGATTAACCTTCCGCACCACGAGAAAGCGCTTTCACCAATACTCGTGACAGATTCAGGTATAGATACCGAAGTCAGACAGCTACAACCGGAGAAGATGCCTTCACCAATACTTCTAACGGAGGTGGGGATAGAGATCAAGGTCAGACCGCTGCAACCGGAGAAGGCATAATTGCCGATACTTGTGACAGAATTTGGTATAGTGGCGGAGGTTAGAATGGTGCATCCAGAGAAAGCAGCTTCGCCTATACATGTTACGGAAGCAGGAATCTCACATTCTGTTTTTGCATTGGGACAATTAATCAATATGGTTTTATTTAAGTTGAAAAGGACACCTTTTTCGGAGGCATAATGCTTATTTCCGTCCTCAACAAAGATATCGGTTAGACTTTCACAGCTACTGAAGGCACCACCTCCAATATTTGTTACAGACTCAGGGATAGTTATTGAAGTCAGACTGACGCACCACGAGAAGGCATACTCGCCAATGCTTGTCACGGAATTGGGAATAGTGACCGAGGTCAGACTGCTGCAACCGGCGAAGGCACTTTGACCAATACTTGTTACTGTATTAGGGATAGTGACCGAGATCAGGTTATCGCAATAGCTGAATGCATAGTCCCATAGTTGTGTGACTTCATAACGCAAATTATTATAAGTTATATGAGATGGGATATTAGCTTTCGAAATATTTTTAGAACTTCCGCTATGTACCCCCACTTCATACTGACCCTCTGAGATTATGTAATAACGAAGTCCATCAACTTCAAAATAGTCGGCGAGTGCAACATTGGCAAGAAACAACATTACCAGAAAAAAAAGATACTTTTTCATTGTATAATTTGTGTATTTAGTGCGATGAATTGCTTGATGTCCTATGAATATAATAGTTACACTTCAAGTTACATGTCAAAGCAAAATTAGCAATTATTTTCAATTCCACAAAAATTCCATCCAAAAATATTTCAGTTTGACCGCAATTCACGGGATTCACGCAGGGAGCGCAGAGGAGCAGGGAACGCTTGAGATTAAGA
>CAYNPB010000208.1:0-4481 GCA_964399005.1 uncultured Sangeribacter sp. | reverse complement strand
ATTATCAAGGCAAGATAGGCACATATCTTGATATTATCAAGGCAAGATAGGCACACGGGAGTATTTTTACTCAAAAAAAAAATTATAGAGAATGAGGTGATTTCGTGGATTTTTGCTAAATTTGCAGTCGAAATACCGAAAAAAGACAATTGCTTATGGATGTTAAAGGAATTTGTGGCGCGGTTCTCGCCTATATTGTTGGCATAGCAAGAATTGTGGGAGGAGTGATAAGCATCAATTCTGCAATTTCATCCACTGAGACTTGGGTGGGCATCATCCTGATTGCCGTAGGGCTATTCATTTGCCTAAGCATCACGATGCTGCTGATTAAGCGGACGATGTTCTGGTTTATGATGGTAGCTCTATCAATAATCTTGTTTTGGCTTGATGGGTTAGTGAATGGATTCCTATTATTTGGCAAGCCACAAATGTCTGGCCAAATTATCAATATCTGCTGTGTAATGGTAACACTCATGTTATCCTATTCGCTTGTGAAAAACACAAACAATTAATACTACTAATAATGGTAAAAAGATGAGATTCACAAAAATGCATGGATGCGGCAACGACTATGTCTATATAGATTGTCGCGAAGGTGTGCCGGAAAATGTGGAGGAATTGGCAGTGCGTCTTAGCGACCGCCATAAAGGTATCGGCGGAGATGGAATAATTCTCATTTGCTCTTCTGACAAGGCTGATTTCCTGATGCGAATCTTCAATGCCGACGGTTCGGAGGGCAAGATGTGTGGCAACGGTATCCGCTGCGTAGCTAAATATGTCTTCGACAAAGGTCTGACAGATAAACATCATCTTGAGATTGATTCTCTCTCAGGAGTTAAAATCATTGACATTGACCCTGAGGCAAAACCCGGCGACAAAGAGACATGGGTCACTGTCGACATGGGGAAACCGGAGACAGAGGCTTTGGAAGAAACCATAGTTCTTTCCGATGGCTCACGGCTCACGGGGAGCATAATATCAATGGGGAATCCCCATTTCGTGGTTTATTCAGATGAGAAGCCTTCGGATGAGATGGTGCTTGTAAAAGGGCCACTTGCCGAGAAGCACGAGCGCTTCCCTGACAGATCGAATATCGAATTTGCAAAAGTGACAGGCAAAGATGAAGTAGAGATGCGTGTCTGGGAACGAGGCAGTGGAGAGACAATGGCATGCGGCACCGGCGCTTGCGCCACGGCAGTCGCAGCAATGCAACGGGGACTTGTCGGCGACGATGTGACCATACATCTGCTTGGCGGAGATCTCCGCATCAAGCTTGACGAGAGGGGACACGTCTTGATGACCGGACCCGCAGAGACAGCTTTTGAGGGTAATTATGAATAATGAATCAGGCTTTACGAATTGTGCATTATGAATTCTATTAGGGTAAATGATAATTTTTTGTTGCTTCCGGAGTCTTATCTCTTTTCAGAAGTGGCAAGACGGGTAAAGATATTCCAGGAGGAAAATCCCGACGTGAAAGTTATAAGGATGGGGATTGGCGACGTGACACGCCCATTGTGCAAAGCTGCGATTGAGGCGATGCACAGGGCTGTGGATGACGAGGCTGACACTGCAACTTTCCATGGCTACGGGCCTGAGCAGGGCTACTCATTTCTGCGTGACAAAATTGCCGACTTTGACTATCGGAAACGCGGCATCGACATCTCTGCAGATGAAATCTTCATAGGCGACGGAGCTAAAAGCGACCTTGGAAATTTCTTTGATATTCTCGCACAAGACAACACTGTGGCAGTCACCGATCCGGTCTATCCGGTATATGTCGACACCAACGTGATGGGTGGACGCGGGGGCAAGCGACATGGGGAGCATCACGAAGGAATCATCTATATTCCAATTAATAATGGCAACCACTATGAGCCGCAATTGCCGAAGGAGCGGCCGGACGTAATCTATCTCTGCAGCCCCAACAATCCCACCGGCACGGCTATGACGCGCGCACAACTCCAGAAATGGATAGACTATGCTCGCCGTGAAGGATCGCTTATTCTTTTTGATTCTGCGTATGAAGCATACATACACAGCGAAGATGTGCCCCATAGCATCTATGAATTGGAAGGAGCTAAAGAAGTGGCAGTAGAATTCCGCAGTTTCTCCAAGACTGCCGGATTTACGGGAGTGCGTTGTGGCTACACCGTAGTGCCATTCGCCCTCAAAGGCCGCAATTCTGAAGGAAATGAAATAAGCCTTAACCGACTTTGGAACCGTCGCCAATGCACTAAATTCAATGGAGCGTCCTACATATCTCAGCGAGCCGCTGAAGCTGTATACACTCCGGAAGGCAGAGCACAGGTAGAGGAGACAGTGGAATATTACATGGGAAATGCCCGCTTGATGCGGACTTCTCTCACCTATGCAGGTTTTGAAGTAGTGGGAGGTGTCGACTCCCCTTATATATGGCTGAAGACACCAGAAGATATGACTTCATGGGAATTCTTTGACTTCCTGCTCAAGCGACACGGCATCGTCGGCACACCCGGATCAGGATTCGGAGCTGAAGGGGAAGGGTATCTCAGACTCACAGCTTTCAACACGCATGAAGCAACCCAAGAAGCGCTCTCCAGAATGCATAATGCATAATGCACAATGCATAATTGAGTCGAGCGAAAATGAACCAGAATGGGGAAAAGTGTGTTCTAATGTTGAGATTTCATAGGGCTTATATGGCCTATAAGCCCTATACACTTCTAAACCTTATCAAACCATTTAAACTATAAAGACTATGGAAAACAATATGAATTTGGCAGCCGCTCAGGCAGCGGCAGCTGTTTCGAAGACAGCAGCAGAAGTATCATCAGAATCAGCGAAAATTGCAGCAGAATCAGGAATAGCTGCAGCTAAGGATATGGCTGCAGAAAAATATGCAGACGCGAAGGCTGCTGCAGCCGACAAACTCGCAGATGCCAAGGAAGCAGCTCAGGCTGCGGCAACTCAGGCTCAGGACAAAGCGGCTGAGCTGAAAGACAATTTGCAGGATAAATTGTCGGATGCCAAGGATGCTCTCGGCGACAAGGTAGATCAAGCGAAGGATAAGTTAAGCGGATTTGCAGCCCAGGCACTTGGCAAGATCTCTGAATTTGCATCCAAGGCTTCAGAAGCAGCCGCTCAGAAGGCTAAGGACCTTTCCGACTAAAGATAGTTTCACTGATAAAAGATCATTATTTATAGAAATAATTGAATGGATGTTGGCTTTAGAAGTCAACATCTTTTTTTGCCTTATTTGAAATTTGTCGGGAAGATAATTGCTAATAAGCGGAGTTTTCATTAACTTTGCAGATATTTAGCAATTATGCATTATGAATGATGCATTATGAATTGATAAAACTATGAATAAGATAGCAAAATATTTTATGGCCGCTGCTTCCGTGGCAGCAATCGCATTCGCAGGAGGATGTGGAGAAAAGGGATTTAAAATTGAAGGGGAACTTGCCGGCAGCGATGGAGATAAAGTCCTTCTTGAGAAGGCGGATTACTCCGGCTACTGGACTATCGTAGACTCCACACGCACCGACAGCAAAGGAAAATTCAAATTCTCTCAGCCTCAGCAAAGCGGCCCTGAAATATTCCGTCTGACAGTGGATGATAAATATATCTATCTCCCTGTTGACTCTACCGAGACTTTGACAGTGACAAGTTCCAAAGAAAAGTTCGGCCATGATTTCACTGTGAGCGGCACTGAGCAAGCTGCCAGGATGGCTCAATTTGACAAGGATCTCATTGCTTTTCTCCCCAATATCGACAACGCTGACTCTCTCAAGAACTTTAAGCGCCACGTCTACAATCAGTATATGCATGATAGCCGAGGCAATGTGATTTCATATTATATTCTGACCAAGACAATCGGCAACCGACCGCTTTACGATCCGGCTTCTGACGACTACCGCTATATTACTGCCGTGGCCAACAACTATCAGCAGTTCCGTCCGGAAGATCCTCATGCACCTTTCCTCCTGAATCTCGCCACAGCCGCACAACGCCTCCACAACGACCAAAACGGAGTGCGCACGGTGATTAACGCTGAGGAAATAAAGATGCTTGAAATAGCTCTCAACGATGAAAACGGGAATGAGAAGAAACTCTCCGACTTGATAGGGAAAGGGAAACCGGTGATCGTAGCCTTCACCCTCATGCGCGACGGCGCGACTCCTGAAATCAACCGTCAGCTTGCCGAACTATATAAGGCAGGGAGAGCGGATATCTACAACGTCAGCCCCGACCGCGACCAATATGGATGGCGTGAATCAGCTGCCAATATCCCTTGGACCACTGTCCTCGACCCTTCAGCCGGACAAGACAAGGTGTTCCTGCAATACAATGTGGGACAGCTCCCGACATTCTTCATCTACAATACCAATGGTGAACTCATAGCACGCTGCCTCACCGTCAAGGAGATCAAGGAGAAACTTTAAAGTTATGGATTGGAAAGATGCGCTTGCTTCTCTTAGTGGACTTCCTGAAGGAGA
>CAYNPB010000207.1:0-4491 GCA_964399005.1 uncultured Sangeribacter sp. | reverse complement strand
GATGATCTTTGAGCTCGTCAGCCGAGCTTACACAATCATCAAGGATAAATATTCTGCAAAGAACAAAGTGAAAAATCTATTGTAAGCCATGAATTGGATTCTTCTTATTATTGCCGGTTGCTTTGAGACTGGTTTTGCCTTTTGTCTTGGGAAAATGAAGGGGTTGTCAGGGACACCATGGTGTCTTTGGGGATTGGGATTCATCGTTTGCCTCACTCTCAGTATGACGCTATTGGCAAAGGCTGTGCAGACAATCCCAATCGGCACGGCATATCCAGTCTGGACCGGCATTGGAGCGGTGGGTACTGTGATTGTTGGTATTCTCTTCTTTAATGAACCATCGGACTTCTGGAGATTATTTTTTATATCAACCTTGATTATTTCTATAATCGGACTTAAGCTTGTCCACTAAATACGTTATGAGACGCTTCAAACAACAATTGACTGAAGAAGAAAGTATTGAAATCCTCTGCAATGCCACCGCCGGCGTGCTATCTTTATGTGGTAATGATGGAATACCTTATGGTGTTCCTTTGAGCCATGTTTACCATGATGGGAAACTATATTTCCATTCAGCTTTGGTTGGTCATAAAGTGGATTTGATCAGAGAAAATGAGAATGCAAGTTTCACGGTCATAGCAAAAGATGAAATTCATCCGGAGAGATTCACTACATACTTCCAAAGTGTAATAGCAAATGGAAAAATTAGGATTGTTGAAGATGAAAAGGAAAAGCTCTGCATTCTTGAAATATTAGGACGTAGATGTAATCCGGATGATGAAGAAGCATTGGCTAAGGAACTCAAAAGTGGATTCAGCCGTTGCCACGCCCTCGAAATGACCATTGATATCCTCACTGGCAAACAAGCAATCGAGTTAGTAAATTAAATATATGAAAGAGATAGACCCTAAGAAGACTACGAGAGCTTATGCATTTGAGATGTGGATGCAGGCTCCGATGCCGATGGTGACATTCTTCAAGACTCTTGATGTCACCAGATTGGTAAAATTCAGCAAAAAGCATGGATATAAGTTCAATATGCTTATGTGCTGGTGTATTGGTAGGGCTGCTTCGCAAGTCAAGGAATTCTTTATGCTTCCTGTCGGTGGTAAACTTATAGAATATGATTCAATAGCCGTCAATACAATTGTGGCTAACAGTCAAGGCGAAGTAAGTTCATGCGATGTTCCATTTTCAAATGATTTGGATACATTCAATACAAATTATCTTACGCTTACTCAGCAAGTGGCAAAGACGTGTGAGAATCATGACTTGATGGACAGTATGGTGATTGGCACTTCGGCCCTCGCCCAATATGACATAGACGGAGCAGTAGGAATGTATAGTGGGGTCTTCAATAATCCATTCTTGATATGGGGCAAATACAAAAAGAGATTGTTGAAGACTACTCTTACCTTATCGTTCCAATTTCATCATACGCAGATGGATGGAGCCCACGCTGCCCGATTTCTCGACCTACTGCAAAAGGAAATAATAAGTAGCTAATAAAAAATAAACGATATGTGCAAACAAGCTACATATACATTAAATTTATTAGCTACTTAATGTCTATGCCCAAGAATTATTTTGTGAGATGGGCTGATTCTGAGAAGACTCTATTATTATTTCAAATGTTTCTGAATCCACGTAAGATGGCCACGTTCAGTGGCATCTGATGTCCAATGCTCATTGATTGGAGTGATAAGAGCTTCCTTAGGAGCTGTGATCACATTATACACGGCGTAGCTTGTAGTAGGGGGGCAAGTGTTGTCGTTATACCCCCAAGTCATATAGACCGGACATTTCACTCTACGAGCAAAATTCACTACATCGTAATATGCCATAGTATTTAGTTTCTCAGGAGTGTCCATACCTTCCACACGGAAGAAGTGAGGATAACCTCCAGCTCGGTTAGCCTTATATCCGGCCATGTCGCTCAGAGCAGGATGGTTGGCCACGCAGGCTGTCACTCTCGGGTCGAGTCCGGCAGCCACTATAGCAAGTGCGCCCCCTTGGCTGCCACCCTGCATCGCGATATTCTTACCATCCCATTCCGGAAGGGTAGTCAGGAAGTCGATCGCTCGTACAAGACCAAGGTATACGCGCTTCATATAATAATTGTCTTTGTTGTCAAGACCATTGTTGAGATAGCCGTTCTCCCTCCCACTGAAAGCCTTGCTGATTTCCTTAAACTGCTCATCAGTCAGCTCAGGATTCAGTCCATGTATCTCAAGTTCAAAACGTATGCAACCGTTTTCTCCATAATAACGGTGTCTCAGGGGTTCCTTAATGGTTTTGATACCTGCTCCGGGAGGACAAACGACTATCGGACATGACCCCGGTTTTGCTCCTTTGGGGATAAAAAGATACCCATACATGGATTGACCCTGCGATGTGGTGATAAGGTTCACGAGCCAGCAATCCATCTTAGGCGTGGAGTATTTTGGCTCCGGAGTCATTGTGTATTGGAGAGGCACTTTCTTGAGGTCTTCAAGATTCTGAGCCCAAAACTTGTCAAAATCGGATGGCATCTTTGTATAAGGTTCGATCTTTTCAGGGGAGAACCCAACTTTGACGTGATGTGTATATTTCTCGCCATCAACGACTGCTGTAAGCACACAATCGCGGAAGCCGGGATTTTTCATAGTCCCGAGCTGCACTTTGGCTTTGCCGTTTTTAAGCTTTGTGGAACCTTTAGAATCTGCCGGCATCATGTCTCCTCCTATGGCATAATCAAGGGTCACATTGTCTACCGGAATTCCATATTTATATAGCTGCACGTCTACCGACGCATTTTCACCTGTTTTATAAAGCCAGTCGGCATGATCAGGCACAGTCACCCATAGCACATCGCTACGGTAAGGATAATTTTCTGCGATACTCGGCAAAATAGTCAATAATGTCGCGAGTATCATACAAAGTCGTTTCAAATTCATAATATCAGTCAGGTTTTTTGTTGCACAAAGTTACAACATTTTGATTAAATAGCCAAACATTATCGTAATTATCGAAATATCTAAACACTCGAAATTATGGGTATTACCACGGCACCCATTTTTGCCAATCTACATTCTCGAACATAGAGGCACGTGTGATATTAGTGTCCATTGAGGTGTCATCGAGAAGGAAACGGCGGATGAATGCCGTGACTTCAGAATATTGGCTTAGAGGGAGTTGGCAATGCATGTGTCCCCCCTCTATCGAGTAGCCCATTCTTTCAGATATACCAAACGCATTCCAGACCTCTCTTGCAGCGCGGCTCGATACATAGCCGGACTCGTCGGCAAGCCATTCATAATCAGTATTGCCAAGAATAAGAAGTGCTCGTGGAGCTACTAATGCGGCCAGCTGGTGATGGTCGATGGGGAGACGATTGACATTTCTGTCAGCAAATTGCTTCATGCTTTCCAGAAACCATGCATAGTTTGTGTTTCCGACTCTCTCCACATTGCCTAATGTCTCTGACACTCGCCATGCATTGACACCACCGCCACCGGGCTCTTGAGCTATTGTCAGTGTGATGCGCTCATCCATTGCCCCTGCATATAGAGCCATTTTGCCGGCAAAGGAGCATCCGGTGACGGCAATATGATTCAGGTCAAGGCGAGTCTTATCTGCCACTTTTTCAAGGCCGTCGATCAGGCGGCTGATGCCCCATGGCCATGCTGAATAAGCGCCAATTTCTATATTCTCGGGATAAAGCCGATTTATTGGTTCCTCCCCACGCTTTTGAGTATGCGACATCACTTCGGGAAAGTCGAATGCCATGGCGGCGACACCATTGCCGAGAAATAGATCCTTTGGTAGAGAACCGGTAGGAAGGCCAATTCCTATTATTACAGGGAATGGTCCATCTCCTTCGGGATAGACTATGTGGGAATTAAGAGTAAGTGACTCTCCTTTATCACGTACCGTTACTTTCAATGTGTCATTGACCAGACTTGCCTCAATACTGTCGCGGTTTACAGTAGGTTTTTCCCCCAACTCATAATGCCAAAGCATCTGAAGGATTTCCGAACGATGGCGTTCCCAATCGGCATAGTCTCTCGAGTAGCTGCCGTCGGCAAATTTGAAAGGATCCGGAAGAGTAGAGATTTCCGGGAGCTCATTAAATTCCTTAAATGTAAGTTTTGGGAATGATGAGGAGGTATTCTCGCGGTCAAAATGTAGCGGAATTTCAGCTACAGCCACCGATATGCCCAACATCAGACCGAGACTTAGCATCGCGTTTCTAAATTTTCTTTTCATGGTTTTAGATTTTCATAATACCAGTAAGGTAATTTCATCTCCGACTTCTATCAATTATGATTTGCAAAATTAGCATATTTTTTCTATTATATTCCTTTATCGTAAGTAAAATTTATCTTATAGTTGCACTCCCAATGAAAATAGCACGACTAATAAAGATTCTCAATGAGGCTGCTCCTCATTTCAGCATGGGCTAAGAAATAGCTGAAGATAAAAAACATTTCTAAAAATACATTTGTTTTA
>CAYNPB010000206.1:0-4518 GCA_964399005.1 uncultured Sangeribacter sp. | reverse complement strand
GGAAACGGTCGTCGGTGCGGCTGACGATTACCTTGGGATTGTTGTTGGGATTGTCTACACGCTTTACGACTGCCCTGACGATATCTCCCTTGTGGAAAAAGTCGCCCGGGATCTGCTCTTCTTTCGGCATAATGAGCTCATTCTGGTCTTCATCGATAAGAAGCATCTCCTTCTTCCAGATCTGATGCACTTCTCCGGAGACAACCTCGCCTTCAAGTTCCTTAAACTTGGAGTAGACAGCATCTTTTTGCAGGTCAAGAATCTTCGACTGAAGAGTCTGACGCAGGTTTAGGATTGCGCGGCGACCGAACTTCTCGAAATAGATACGTTTGGTGACGTCTTCTCCAATCTCACACTCGGGGTCGATCTCGCGTGCAGCGGTGATGCCAATTTGGGTATTTACATTGTCCACCTCGTCGTCAGCCACCACTTCGAGATTCTGATAGATCTCGCAGTCACCCTTGTCGGGGTTCATGATGACGTCGAAGTTCTCATCTGAGCCGAATTGCTTGGCAATTACATTGCGGAAAGACTCCTCGAGCACACTGATCAGGGTTGTTTTGTCGATGTTCTTGTGTTCCTTGAACTCTGCGAATTGGTCAACCATATTGTTGACCGGTTCTACTTTTTTAGCCATTATATTTAGTTGTCAATTTTTAAATTTCTAAGTCAATTTCAGTCGGCACGACTGATTGGGTAATAAAAAATGCCTGAAGAAGCAGTAGAGCTTCCCCGGGTGTCGGAATTGGCCGAAAATCTGTCACGTGGCTTCTTTCCGAATGGGATATGCAAAGGAATTATAAGCAATATTCCAAAAGAAACAGAGAGAACGCAAGCGTCCCCTCTGGAATTCAATGCAAAGATACAAAAAAAATCCGAGAAAATCCCTGCTTGCACCAAAATAGCTTCACAAAACTCTTCTTGTTAACATTATTTAATATATTTTAAATAAAAAAGCGTGCAGCAAGAATAATTTGATCTTCGAACGAAACGGCTTAAGCCCCGTTTGCGCTTGTGGCGAAATATTGGTTATAGAGCAGTCCTGCTACTATTAAGGCTAATCCTACGTAGGTGCCTAATGCTATTGTCTCGCCCAATACCACTGCTATCAGAAAGAGTGACAGGAATGGAGATAGGTAGCACATCTGATTGATAAGAGCCGGATTCTTCGTAAT
Organism: uncultured Sangeribacter sp.; assembly: GCA_964399005.1. Classification (GTDB taxonomy): domain Bacteria; phylum Bacteroidota; class Bacteroidia; order Bacteroidales; family Muribaculaceae; genus Lepagella. The sequence goes on along the minus strand of CAYNPB010000206.1, from coordinate 3,343 downwards.
GCGCAAAGCCATGCCAAAAGTTAGGAATGGAATTCCCATCTCAAACAATCCGATGTATAGTCCCGAGAGAAGTCCTTCAACGGAATCCACCTCTATTCCAACAAAGCATCCGCTGAGACCCAACACCACACTGCCGGCAAGAAACTCAAGGAATAGAGCAACGGTTGCATCCACTTTGCCACTCAACCGATTATTAAACATCCAATATGTTGCCCAAAGCACTGCACTGAAGAGGGCCAAAAATATTCCGAGGAGAGAGACCTGCCCCTCAATTCCTCCCCCTCCAAGGGATATGCTGACAACTCCGGCCACTGATATCAGCATTCCGATATATTTTCTTCCCGGTATTCTCTCATGATTGAAGACGGCAAGGAGCACGAGCAAGAATATCGGCCAAGCATAATTAAGGGGTTGCGCCATCTGAGCCGGCAGTAAATCATACGCCCGGAAAAGCACCAGATAATATGCCACCGGATTCAAGATTCCAAGCAAAGCAGTCTTGCATATCACTGTGGCAGATAGAGATTTCAGGGTGACCCATTTCTTCTCCACTGTCATCATAACCGTATAAATCACGAATGAGGTGACGGTTGCAATCAGAAGCATACAGAATACTGAAAGATGAGTCAGAGCAATCTTGAAGGCAGTGGCTACTGTAGCCCAACTCAGCACCGCAACCCCGGCCAGTAATATCGACTTTGTGTTATTTGTCATTGCGAATTTAAATTTGGAACTGCAAAATTACTAATTTTTTTGTTTCTAATGAATATTAAAAAATAAAAGCGCAACCCGAAGCTAATCAAGGTTGCGCGAATTATGCCATGTATCCGTCTTTGTGTTGTCTTCTCGGCGCTAAATGGAGTGTGTTTTGTACACAATTTGAGTTTAGAGCCGGAAGTGAAGGAGTAGGTTGGGTCAGAATTTTAGGTCGTAGACGGCTTTTTTGATGTTGCTGAATGGGAGGTCGATGTCGGTGGTTTCGATTACCGGTTTCTTGCTTCCTTCTTTTTTTACTTTCTGCTGAATGGAGAGGATGATGCCATTGTCGTCAACCTTGCGGAGCAGCCCGTGGAGTTTTCGTCCGTCGGCGGTCAGCATCTCGAGGTCTTGCCCAACATATTTTTCATATTGACGCTTCACTTTGAGCGGAGATGTCAGTCCTGCCGTGCCTACTTCGAGTTCGTAGTCTTCCACATCGCGGTCGAATGCCTCTTCGATAGCGCGAGTAAGACGTACGCACTCTTCGATGTCGCCTGGTGTGAGGCTGTCAATTTCAACGGTTATTTCATTAGAAGGAGATATTTTAAGATCGGTGAGGAAGTATTCGGTATTCTTTAGTTGGTCTTCGACGAAGGCTTGAAGTTCTTTTTTATCAATCATAATTTTTTTTTACTTATTGAGAGATGATGGATTGTGCGAGTGCATCGAGAGGAGCATGGTCGGATTCTTTGAAGGAGCCTCTGATTGTGACGGAGTCGGGGAGAATATCAATTCCTTTCATGCTTTCAAGCATTGCTTTCATTGCCTTGCCGGCAGAAGGAGCCCAGGAACCGTTTTCTACAATGGCTGCCTTGCGATTGCAATATCCTTTTATAGAAAGAAGATGCAGGAAGTTATACATAGGAGTAAATAGCCCCGCGTCATAGCTTGATGCACAGAAAACAGCCTTTGGATATCGGAATGCTTCTGCTACGGCTGCCGAGAGATCGTAGCGAGTCAAATCCGCTACAAATACGTCTTGGACGCCAAGTTGCCGTAGTTTTTCAGCAAGATACTCGGCCGCCTCCAGAGTGTTGCCATGAATGGATGCGCACGCGATAAATACGCCATCGGTTTCCGGCTGGTAGCTGCTCCATTTGTCGTAGAGTGATACATATTGGCAGATATTGTCTGTCAATATCGGACCGTGAAGTGGACAAATAGTCTTTATATCGAGTGATGCCAACTTTTTGAGAGTGTTCTGAACTTGCGGCCCATATTTCCCTACAATATTGAAGTAATATCTACGCGCTTCTTCCGGCCAGTCGTTGCTAAGGCTATCAAGAGCTCCGAAAGTGCCGAAAGCATCTGCGCTGAACAATAGTTTCCTTTCAGGGCAATATGCCATCATCACTTCGGGCCAGTGCACCATCGGAGCAAGATAAAACTGAAGGGTGAGTCCTCCGAGGTCGAGAGTTTCGCCCTCTTTGACCGACATGATCTTGCAATCGGCAGGAATCGGGTCGAAATATTGAGGGAGCATCCGGGCTGCAGTAGCCGACATCACGAGAGTGGCTTCCGGATAAATTTCAGCGAATGTGGAAATGAGTGAGGAGTGGTCAGGCTCGAGGTGCTCGATTATCAGATAATCTGGTTTTGCTCCATCGAGAGCCTTGTTGAGATTTGCAAGCCATTCTGTTCCTGTTTGGTCATCTGTGGTGTCAACGACGGCGATTTTCTTTCCCTTAATGAGATATGAGTTATAGCTTACTCCGTTTGGAACTATATATTGGTTTTCGAATTTTTCTATTGCATGGTCATCGACCCCTATATAAGTGATATTTGGGGCGACTTCGAATATATTTCCAGTCATTTTTATAGGTGTTTAATAAGTCTGTCTGATTTTATAACAAGTTTTTGGGTTTGGGGGTTTTCGAGTGGGTGGAGATTAGAGAGTAAATTATCAGAATGGTCGGGATAATCGCAATGATTGGAATAATCTAAATTAACAAATATTAATAAATATATTTAAGTATGGTATTATTTTAACTAAAATTAAAATAATCTTTAAAATTTAATAAATATTAACTTTTAAAAGGAATAAAAAAGTGTAAAATATTTTTGTAGAATGAATTTTTAATCCTAACTTTGCCGACGTTTTCCCGATTGCTGAAGCATGGGAGACATATTAAAAGACAATAACAATAATTTAATAGGCATAGATCCAAGGATGGATCAGCCCAAAAAGAAGACATTATGGCAAACAAAGCAGCTAAGCCCAACGGAAAATTGGGTGTTATGGTGGTAGGCAACGGCGCCGTGGCTACAACATTTATGACCGGTGTCCTTATGACACGCAAGGGCCTTACAAAACCCGTTGGTTCAATGTGCATGTACGATAAAATCCGCGTAGGAAAGGGAGAAGATAAGAAATATCTCCACTATAAGGATATCGTGCCTCTGGCAGACCTCAATGATATAGAATTCGCAACATGGGACGTATATCCCGCAAATGCTTATGAGGCAGCCATCAATGCTGAAGTTCTTAAGGAAAAAGACATCAACCCTGTGAAGGAAGAGCTTGAGGCAATCAAGCCTATGAAGGCAGCCTTCGACAAGAACTATGCAAAGCGTCTTGACGGCG
>CAYNPB010000205.1:0-4532 GCA_964399005.1 uncultured Sangeribacter sp. | reverse complement strand
TCAATGACCCGGGGTACGACTTCGGTAGGGTGATCGCAGGATATGACTATGATGACCCGCGGGTTGACGATATCATGGAAGCGTATTTCGGTAGACCCGCTACCCCTGTGGAAAGGATTCACTGGATCGCTTACACCGGGCTTCATAATTGGTACTATGTCGGATGGGCCATATACAAGGAGAGTATCAATGAGAGCTCACGCGATTGGATGTTCTTTTTCTTCAAGCAAGCAAAAAGGGCTTTCGATTACGTGCTCCCAAAATACAAAGAATTGTATGGCTCATTATAAATAATCCCAATATGTCCCTCTCCAATCACATGGTTCGATAGGCTCGAAAAATTAGCAGTAACTTTGCTATCAATATCGCTTCGGATTGAAAGAATTCATATACGCCATTGGAGAAGCCAAATATTTAATACTAAAGGAAGAATACTTTTACAATATCCGAAATATCTTATCGTTCTTAGTCAGAAGATGGCTTATTACTGGTCATTGCTCATAACCAGTATCCAATTGTCATCAGCGATATGTTCTAAAAATAAAAATATCTTGGTGTATTTAAAGAAGGTATGAAATGTTATTCTTGTAATCGGACGATTTGTGAGAAGGAGATGGTTTCGGAGGGAGAGTGCACGGCTCATGACGAGCATATAATTCCAGCTGCTATCGGTGGTCATCTTACTTCTCGAAGCATTCTTTGTAAGGAATGTGGTAATAAGCAAAATAAAAATAGTGATTCTGGTTTTACTGCATTGTTTACCCCTTTTATTGAAATGCTTAGAAGTACAAAAAAATTAAGATCATTTGATCATAAATCTAATGATTCATTAAAAGTATTTGGTATTCTGAAACAAAACGGGGAACTTCCTACAAAAATAAAATATCAAGATGGAAAAGTAATGCCATTGTGTCCTTTTTTTAAAGTAGATGAGGAGAAGAAGATCATTCACTTGTATGGCGATAAGAATGGAATTAAAAATGCTCGAAAAAAAGCAGAAAAAGAATTCTTTAGCAATGGCAAGGATGTAAAAAATTATAAAGAAGAAATTCATTTAGATATGTCCGATGCTGGTGTTTGGGGACTTGTTTTTTCTGAAGATGTTAATGATTTTAACGTGTATTTTAAAAGCGGAATGTTAAAAATCGCTATTGAATATGCCTTAGATAACAACATAAATCCAGAGATGATTAATATTGCTCTCAGAGGAAATGAGCGTGGTGGTTATGATTTCAATAATCATGATAGTTTAGTGATTCCGTTTTTTCCTTTAACAAAAGCAGATATATGGTATGAGGATTGCATCGATAACTTAGATAAGCACTATCCGTTTCATGCGATTCGACTGTTCAATTGCGACAGAGAACTATATTGTTATGTTGAGCTTTTCAGTACGTTCAAGTTTTTCGTCTTGCTCGGCGATAATTATTATGGAGATACCGTGGATGTGTCTTATGCAGAGCCATTATTAAGAGAGGATATTCCTTATACAGCTGGAAATCTTGAACGATTAGATATAAAAGATTTAGTTCTGTTTTTTAAAGAAGAGAAACTTGATTGTAGGAATTGGATCAAAGTTGTCAATGCTAAAAATCGATCCAAGGCACTGATGGAATTATTAGAAAAAAGACCAAAGAATTTCAACTATCTTCAATCGATTATAAGGATATACAATTCATATTATCAGAGGGAGTTGAATGATTTCTTGAGTTCATTTTCAGAGATAAAAGTAAATTCTATTAAAATAGAGGATACTATTATGGAAAATTACCTTGGCAGTGATTTGGTTGAAAAAGGATACTTACGTAAAGCCTATCGAACGAACGATGGAATGATTCCTTTTCCTATCAAGTGTGGTGAATATTATGCTGAGAATCCAGATGATGTAAAGAAATATACATGTGCATCTGTCGATAAATTTCGTCAATTTATTCATAATTCTATCTACTCCCAATAATAAGTTTCCAACCCAGATACTCTGACATTTTGTTATTTCGCATCTGTAAACACCTATCAAAGTACTTCTAATCTCATAGGTTGGTAACTGTCCAATCGCGTAGTTTGGTAGGCTCGAAAAAATAGCAGTAGCTTTGCGGTAGTTCACACCATACGTTGGCTTCAACGAAAGTTGTGATTGATTCAAAGGTGCCATTTAAGAAAAAGATTCTTGCAAATCAAAGAAATTAGTGGTAACTTTGCAACTGAACATTTATCAAAAACAACTATGTGTATTATTAGACTCAGTATGTATTCAACGTTAGAAGGAAAGGAGTTATATGAATTCCTCAAACAAAATATTGAGGATAATATAAAGATTTTGGAGAAAAGGCTGGCAAAATATGATAATATCTACTGTACTGAGGTATGGCGTAAATTCATCTGGCATCTTGAAGAATTCATAAATATATTCTATGAGTTGAATGCAGTCTGTAAAACAATGATATTTCCTATTCCAATTGAGAAATTATCTTCAGCCTCGAATGATGCACTCTACTACGAATTTCAAATAAGCATAATCACGCAAAAATTTGGTATAGAAATAACGAAACGTTTTATAAAATTCATAAACTTATTTCTTGAAGTAAGGAAAGATCTCGGTATTTATACCATTAAGGATTTATTTGACTTCTGCCAGTCAAGAAGGCTTCACTACCTGTCTATTCTTTATCTTTTATCAAGATTTGCGAATGGAGGTAAAAGAATTGAGTTGGAAGAGTCTATAAATGAATTCCAAGAATATGTTGAAACACATCTTGCTTCACTGACTTCTGCGTATCATGGCATGATTCGCTGTAAAATTCTACCTGATTTTTACTTAAAAATATATCCCAGTGGAAAAATGGAATTCAGTGAATACTACACTCCACTGGAAGATGGATTTTTAGAACCACAAACTCTGACGTCTATCGACATCCTTAAATATTGTCCTAAAATAGATACATCCAGACTTTGGGATAAGCCTATAAATAGTTTATATTCAATAGAAGAATATGATGCTATAATACACAACGATGGGGTGTATTATGAATATTTTAATTTAATTGAAATCCCATACTATCAAGAGTTATGTGCGTTTTTAATGCACATGAAAAAATATTTTACCGATGGCTACCATGTAGAGGTTACTGCTACCCAATATCAAGAATTATGCAACCAATTTCCTAAATTAACTTTCTACAAAGACCCTGAATCATTTTTTGATATCCAAAATAATCGTTTTTGTTTCTTTAAATTAAACAATACTTATTACACAACCTACTTCCTTCTTATACGTTACTATACGAATGAAGTTAAAAAAATTCTTCTAAAAATTAAAAGATACCAAATTAAAGCAGGATTTTTCTTTGAAGATAAGGTAACCGAAATGATGAAAAAGAATGGATTTAAAGTTGAGGATAATTGTAAAAGAATAAATAATAAGGAATTTGATGTTGTTTGCACTAAGAATGGGACGATCTATAACTTTCAATGTAAAAATAATTATTATGATGTTACACAGATTGATATAAGAAGTATTGACAAGGTCATTAGGTACAATAATAGATTAGCAAAATATTATGACAGAGCAATAATAAAAGAATATTGTCGACAAAATCTATTGAAAGAAAAACTAAAGTTAGATAATATAGAGCACTATGTTATATCTCGGTATCCAATTATAACAGCAAATAAGAGGGTGATAGCCTTCAAAGATCTTGACCAGTTCTTGGTAAACTTGGATAATAGAATATAGAATTACCGAGGGGGCGCGCTCGGAGATCGCGCATTGCACGTTTCGGTCGGAGATCGCGAGGTCGATATTAGCTTACAACAAATCAAGCTATTTTTGTGTTTATAAGGTAAAACCTTATTTTGTGTAGTTATGAATACAGTCGATTTAAACAATTATAGAACCAACATAGGTACAAATCGCTCCCGGGTATTCACAGGGAGAGACAGAGGTGCATATGTAAGATAACAGTCTAAGATTGATGAACTGTTTCCAGCAGTTGATTCTATACAAGTCGTAATTCCCGACGACGTATTCTCTATTACCCCTTCTTTTCTTGAAGAGTTATTTAATAATATTGTCCTCAAATATGGAAAGGAAGATACTTTAAAAAAGATCAACTTTGTTGGTAAATATAAAATCAAAGGGGCTTTTGATGAAGCTGTCGATAGAATACTTCAACAAAAACATGGTCTCGTAGTATGATATTAAGCTTTCTCCAAACAGATACAACCCAATATCCCGTAAGAATCATACTGGAGGATTTGTCTGAATTGACTGCAACTAATCCTTCGGAATGGGTACTGAATATTGCGACTCTACAAGACCAACATTCTTGATCACATCAACAACGCAAAGCAATCCATGATACGCATAATGTATGATTACAAAGGCTAAGAAAGCCTTGTAAGCATTCGATCTTGGAAGTTACCGATGGTGGGGTGGGAGCGCACGCGGAGCGGTGCTTGGTCCATGCAGGGTCGCTGCTTTAGTTACCGTTGGTCGCGCGGGGACGCACAGGGGACTGTGGCCCACAGGTTGA